>JAEUQQ010000188.1 GCA_016789685.1 Acidobacteriota bacterium
CTTCGTCGAGCTCTACGCGACCGATGCCGACGCCCGCGACTCGTATGGTACGGCCGGGCACCTCGGCGCGGGCTACTTCATCACCGTCAAGCACGGGGTCATGAACCTGCGGAGCGACCAGCCACGGGTCGAGACGATCACCCTGCGCATTGGCGGACGCCTCGTGCCGGCCCGGGTGGTCGACGCCGGGAACGCGCGTAACGAGGTGCATCCGGGCGACTGGGCCATCCTCAAGGCCGACGGCCCGGTGCCGCTGCCGGCGCTCGCGGTCGACCTGCAGTATGGGTTCCCGTTCGGCGACACGATCGTCCGCCTGGGGAACGACTACTCGAAGGGCATCGTGGCTGCGTCGGGCCTGGTCGGGCAGGAGTCCGCAGGGCTCGTGACGTGCCTGACGGATGGGCATCCCGGTGCCTCTGGCGGCGGCGTGCTCGATGCCGACGGGCAACTGGTCGGCATCCCCGTCGGACGGTTGCAGGGCGACTTCCGCTTCTCGTTCATCCTGCCGCTGCGTGCCGAGATGCTGCGGAAGGTGCCACACCTGCAGGGACGCTGACGCGCCCGTCCTCGTGGCGTGCGCGGATCAGGCGCCTTCGGTCCGGCGCTTGCGCTTGATCTCCTTCCACGCGTCGAGCCGGCGCTTCAGTTCCTTCTCGAAGCCGCGCTCCCTGGGCTCGTAGTACGTGCGGTGCCGCAACGACTCGGGCAGGCAGTCCATGTCGGCGATGGCGTCGCGTTCGTCGTGCGCGTAGCGATAGCCCTTCCCGTAGTCGAGCTGCTCCATGAGCTTCGTCGGCGCGTTGCGCAGGTGGAGGGGCACCGGATCGGCGGCTTGCCGATGCGCATCGTCGGCCGCGGCGTTGTACGCCGCATAGACGGCGTTGCTCTTCGGCGCCGTGGCCAGGTAGATGGCCGCCTGCGCGAGCGCCGTGTTGGCTTCGGGAAGGCCCAGCATGTGCGCCGCGTCCCGGGCCGCGATCGTGACGACGAGCGCCTGCGGGTCGGCGTTGCCGACGTCTTCTGACGCGAAGCGCACCAGGCGTCGCGCGATGTACATCACGTCCTCGCCGGCTTCGACCATCCGCGCCAGCCAGTACACGGCCGCATCCGGATCCGAGTTCCGCATCGACTTGTGCAGCGCCGAGATCAGGTTGAAGTGTTCCTCGCCCTGCTTGTCGTAGAGCAGCGATCGCTTCGACGTCAGGTCGGCCAGCAGCACGCGGTCGATGCAGCGGCCCTTGCGCCCGCCCGCGATGCCGGCCGCCAGCTCGAGCAGCCCAAGCGCCCCACGCGCATCGCCGTTGGCAAACTGCGCGATCACCTGCAGCGCATCATCGTCGGCCGTCACGTCGAGGTCGCCGAGGCCACGCTCGCGGTCGCCGAGGGCACGGCGGAGCAGTGTGACGAGGTCGGCGGGTTCGAGCTGGCGCAGCACGAACACCTTGGATCGCGACAGCAGTGCGGCGTTGACCTCGAACGACGGGTTCTCGGTGGTCGCGCCGACGAGGACGATGTCGCCGGCTTCGACGCGCGGCAGGAAGGCATCCTGCTGCGCCTTGTTGAAGCGGTGGATCTCGTCGACGAAGAGGATGGTGCGCCGGCCGAGCCGCGCGCGTGCCGCTTCGGCCTCGACCATCACGGCCTTGATGTCCTTGATGCCCGACAGCACCGCGCTGAAGGCGATGAAGTGCGCCTGCGTGGTCGCGGCGACCATGCGCGCCAGGGTGGTCTTGCCCGTGCCGGGCGGCCCCCAGAGGATGATTGACTGCAGCACGTCGCGTTCGATGGCCTCGCGCAGCGGCTTGCCCGGCGCCACGAGGTGCGCCTGGCCGACGAACTCGTCCCACGAGCGCGGGCGCATGCGCTCGGCGAGCGGCGAGCGGACCGTCGACGACGTCGCTGACGCGTCGCCACCGTGTTCAGGCGACGGGGGATCGAACAGCGAGGCCGTCATCGGACTGCTCCGATCCGGGCGTCGGGCGTGGTGCGCCGGACGCGACGTGCCGCATACAGCGCGATGCCCGTCGCGACGGCGACGTTGAGCGACTCGACGCCGTCGCGCATCGGGATGCGGATGAGCGTCGTGGCGCCGGCGCAGATCGCGTCATCGAGCCCGGCCCCTTCGCGTCCGACCGCGAGCGCCACGCGATTGGGCCAGGGGGCGTCATCGACGCCGAGGGTGGCGCGGGCGTCGAGCCCGTAGACGTCGACCTCGGCGTGCGCGAGGAACGCGAGCGTGTCATCGAGCGAGGGCGCGATGCAGACCGGGAGGCGCAGCGTGCTGCCCATCGATCCCCGCAGGGCCTTCCAGCCGAACGGATCGGCGCAAGATCCGACGCACACCACGGCGCTGGCGCCCGCCGCGTCGGCCGTGCGCACGATCGCGCCGACGTTGCCTGGATCCTGGACCGCATCGACCAGCACGAGCGTCGCGGGGGCTGCGCCAGCGGGCACCGCCGACGCCAGCGGCGTGGGCGCGAGGTGCGCGAGCGCGACGATCCGCGACGGCGACTGCACCGGGCTGGCCGCATCGAGCACGGCCGCGGTGGCCGGTGTGACCCGCGTACCACTGCGGAGCAAGTGCGCCACGAGCCGTGACAGCTCGTCGGAGGCGCCGGCCTGATCGACGAGGACGGCCTCGAGCGCGACGCCGAGGTCTGCCGCCATCGCCACGAGGTGGACGCCGTCGAGCACGACGGTCGGGTCGTCGGCCGAGCGGCCGCGGGCCTGGCGACGCATGCGCTGGACGAGCGGATGCGTGCGGCTCGTCAGGACGGGCGCGCCGGGGGCCGACATGGGCCGGAGTGTAGCAAACCTGCATGGGCACGGGCCGGATTCCGTCCGTGCTAGACTGCCGGGAATCCGGTCGGCGAGGCCGGGCGGTCGCGAGCCTTCCTGCCTGCGCCCGGACGACCATATCCACCAACGCGGACAGCAGGCATCCAGCGCGACACGTTGCGCGCCGGTTTCGTGTTTGCCAGACGGTAGCGTGTTTCAGGAGCGTCACTGACGATGAAGGCCAAGCTGGTCAAGCGATTCGAAGATCAAATCGCCGAACTCGAACGCGAACTCAAGACGGAGCTCCCCAAGGAGATCCAGAAGGCCCGCGAGCTGGGGGACCTGCGCGAGAACGCCGAGTACAAGGCCGCCAAGGAGCGCCAGGAGTTCGTCAACGCCCGCATCGCGATGCTCAAGAAGCGTGCGGGCGAGATCGCGCTGATGAACGTCGACAAGCTGCCGCGCGACAAGGCGGGGCTGGGGTCGTCGGTGACGCTGCTCGAGTCGACGGGCGAACGCATGGAAATCCAGCTCGTGATGCCAGAAGACGCCGACGTCGAGCGCGGGTTCATCTCGACCGCGTCGCCGATCGGCCGGGCGATCGTGAACCGCGAGGTCGGCGACGAAGTCACGGTGACGGTGCCCAACGGCTCCCGCACCTTCGAACTGGTGAAGCTGGTCACGATTCACGATTCCTAGCGAGGACACCGTCGCGTGCCCACGTCGCCCACGGGTTCCGCCTACTCACCGCAGCGCCGCACCGCCATCGTCTTCACCGGGACCGGTGTCGCCGGCGCCTACCACGCGGGCGTGGTGAAGGCCCTGCGCGAGGCCGGCATCCGCATTGACGTCGTCGCCGGGCACGGCATGGGGGCCCTCACGGCCGTCTTCACGGCGGTCGATGCCGATGCGCGGTTGTGGGACGCCGCCGGGCTCTGGCGCGACGGCAAGGGCCTGCGCGCGCTCTACCAGTGGCGCGCGGCGTGGCGCTGGATGTCGTGGGGCACGCTGCTGGCGTTCACGCTGCTGCTCCTGCCGCTGGCACTCGCCACAGTCGCCGCGCTCGTCTACCCGCTCGTGTACGTGGTCGCCCTCGTCTCGCCCGGCGTCGGCGCGCAGGTCGCCACGACCTATGCCTCGTGGGTGGGAGAGGTGCTGTCGCCCGACATCCTGCTCACGGTCGTGCCGCGCGCGGCGACCGCCGCGTTCATCGTGACGGCCGCGACCGTCCTGGCGGCGACGCTGACCGCCTTCGTGCGCGGCCGCCTCAGGGCCTCGCGCAGTGGGCGCGCGTGGTGGAGCATCCTCGGCGCGCCGCTCGACACCGAACGCGTCGTCAGGTGGGCGACCGCCGGGTTCTGGCGCTTCCTGCGCGGGGCCGCGAGCGTGGCCGAACCGCCGCGTGCCGACCTCTCGCAACGCTACGGCGAGCTGCTCGCCGAGAACCTCGGCCAACCTGGGTACCGCGAACTGATCCTCGTGGCGCACGACCTCGATGCCCGGCGCGACCTCGTGTTCGCGGCGGTCGGCACCGCGCACCGCGAGGCGTTTGCCGGGGGCACCCGCCCGTCGCCCCAGCGCGCGCCCGACCTGGTCGACCTTACGGGCGCGGGCCGCATGCACGTCTTCGACGCCGTTGGCGGCTGCCTCGCGGTGCCCGCCGTGTCTGAGCCGGCCACGATCACCTTCTCGGCCGACGCGTTCTGGCGTGGCGAGACGCATCGCCTCGTCGACCGGCCCGCGGCCGTCGGCCGTGTGCTCGAGGAAGTTTCGCGCGCCGGCGTCACGCAGGTGATTCTCGTGTCGGGCGTGGCGTCGATCGACACCCCGCATGCCCTGACACCGCTCCGTATCGACCCGCGTGGACGTCTCGCCGAGGCACTGGTCGCGGCCGAGCGCGCGGCCATCCGCGACGCGGTGCTCGCGCACGAGAGCCGCTTTGCCGCGATCGTCGAGATCCACCCTCACCACCAGCCCCTGCTGCCGTTCGACATCGACGGCGCGTGGGATGCGCGATCCGATCGGCGTCACGTGCTCGACGAGACGATCGCCGTGGGGTACGAGGATGCCTATCGCCAGTTCATCGAGCCCGTGGTCGGGGCGGGCGGGGATGCGATGAGCGCAGCCCCCGTGCGTCGTCCCGACGACGACTTGCCGCTGCGGGGATGACCATGTCGACACCGACGCACCGTCCTGACACACGCGTGATTCACGAGGCCGAGGGCCATCCGTCGTTCGCCCATCCGCTCACCACGCCGATCTACGAGACGACGACCTTCCTGTTTCCCGACGCGGCGTCACTGGCCGACTTCCAGCAGGCGAAGAACGACCTGTTGATCTACTCGCGGTACGGCAACCCCACCGTGATGTCGGCCGAGGCGAAACTCGCCGTGCTCGAGAACGCCGAGGCGGCCCTCGTCTTCGGCTCGGGCATGGCGGCGGTGTCGACGACCGTGATGGCGCTGGTGTCGGCGGGCGACGAACTGCTGTGCAGCGGGGCTATCTACGGCAACACGATGGCGTTCTTCAAGCACCTCGAACGCTTCGGGGTGACGGTGCGGTTCCTGACGCTCGACGAGACACGCGACCCCTCGCCGGTCATCACGCCGAAGGCGAAGCTCCTGTGGTTCGAGTCGCCGATCAACCCGACCCTGCGGTGCATCGACATCCGGCAGGTGGCCGACGTGTGCCGCGCGCGCGGCGTCACGACGGTCATCGATTCGACGTTTGCGAGCCCGGTCAACCAGCAACCGCTGTCGCTCGGCGTCGACGTCGTGATGCACAGCGCGACCAAGTACCTGAACGGGCACAGCGACGTCACGGCAGGCGCCGTCGCGGGGGCGCAGGCCGTCATCGACCGCATCAGGCCGATGCGCCGCCTCCTGGGGACGATCATCGATCCGCAGCCGGCGTTCCTGCTGGCGCGCAGCATGAAGACGGTCGACGTGCGCGTGGCGAAGCACAACGCGACCGCCATGGCGGTGGCCGAGTGGCTGTCGCGCGACGGCCGCGTGTCCGAGGTGCTGTATCCGGGCCTGCCGTCGCACCCCGACCACGCGATTGCGGCGGCGCAGATGCGTGGTTTCGGGGGGATGGTGACCTTCGACCTGGGCGGCAGCTACGAGCGGGCGGCGCGGCTGTTCGACCGGCTGTCGGTGGTCAAGCGCGCGGCGAGCCTTGGCGGTGTCGAGAGCCTGTGCAGCCTGCCGGTGCTCACGTCGCAGTATGGCTGGAGCGACGCCGATCTGGTGCGCGCGGGCGTGACGCGGGGCATGGTGCGGCTGTCGATTGGACTCGAGGATCCGCAGGACCTGATCGCCGACCTCGACCAGGCGCTGTCGTAGGGCCCGATGCTCGCGCGCGATCGCTGACGGGGCGGCGCGCGCCGCCTATTTCTTCGCGGGTTCGCCGAGGAACTCGGTGGCCTGGGCCTTGAGGAACGCCGTCACGTCAGCGGGACTCAGGTCGCCGTGTTTCTCGACGAACCGGTCCCACGGCACGACCGCCTTGGCCATGGCGCGGTGGCCCCCGGCGCTGCCGACGTCGGCAAACACCTTCTTCACGAACTCGCCCGCGTTCTTCGAGTAGCCCAGGTTCCGCACCGACACGATCAGGGTGCCGTTCACGCGGCCGGCGATGATGGCCCAGCGCGTTTCCTCGAGCTGCAGGAAGAAGTCGGCCGTGTACGTGATGAAGTCCTCGCGCGGCACCTGGCCGAGGTGGGCGACGAAGAACTGCTCGGTGAGGGCGCCGTTGTCGAGGGCGTGGCGGACGATCTGCAGCCGCTCCATCGTGATCTCGGCGCCTTCCATCTTCCGGATCAGCGCCGCGTCAGCCAGCGGGTAGAGATAGGTGAACGCGTCGAGGTCCGACCGGTTGGTCTGGCGCGCGAAGAACAGCGTGTCTGACTTGATCGCGTAGAGCATCGCGGTCGCGGTGCGTTCCGAGATGTTGACGTCGACCGCGCGCAGGTGCTCGGTGAGGATGGTGCAGGTCGACCCGTAGTCGGCCCGGATGTCCTTGAAGACGGCCGAATAGCCCGGCTGCTCGGGATGGTGATCGATCACCAGGTCGACGCGCGGGAGCAGGCCGCCGAAGTAGTGCGGCTGCACGTCGACGGTGGCAATGCGCTCGAAACTCGCGAACGCCTCGGGCGTGATCTGCTCGACGTGGATGTCGAGGAGGTTCGCCATGCGCAGGTTCTCGGGGCGCGTCATCGTCTGCAGGGCGCCGATGATGGCGGTCGTCTTGGTGCGCCGCAGCAGGTTGCGCAGCGAGAGGCCGCTGGCCATGGCATCGGGATCGGGATCGTTGTGCAGCAGGATGAGGACGCGGTCGGCATCCTGGAAGTAGCGCTGGTACTGCTGCACGCGGGCGCGCGTCAGGGATCGCCCGAGTTCGGTGTGCAGGGTCGGCGCCACGAGGCCGGCCAGCGTGAGGCACGAGACATCGGGGCAGTCGCTCCGGATCTCGTCGCTGCGTTTCGACGAGGCGCCGGTCGAGATGATGTAGATGAGCGTACCGCCCGCGTCACGCGCGGCCTCGACCATCCGGGCCAGGCTCTTGCGGCCCGTGTCCTGGATCAGGATGCAGGTCGTGGGCGACACGTCGGCCTTGAGATAGGTATCGACCCGCCGGGGGTCGGCCGCCGTCACGGGTAGCCCGGCGTCGTGGAGGCGCCGCGCGAGCGGCTTGCTCTCGACGATGAAGTCGATGTCGAAGCTCGGTTCGAGAACCTGAGCGAGGACGCGGAGGACGAGCTCGTCTTGGCAGACGGCGAGACACTTCATAGCAGGCGATGGCTCGACACCAGTGGAAGTGCCCGCATCGACGAAACCCTGATTATACCCCCGACGAGGTCAGAACCGTCCACTGTTTGTCTCGACACGGCACTGCCCCTCCCGGGCCGTCAGGAGCGGGACGGCTGGCGGCGGTGCCACGGGATGGCGGAGGCGCCGGGATCGGCTACACTCCGTCGCACGGCCTGGTGTCGGCGTGAGGTTCCCCATGCGTATCCGCCTGTTGCCCCTGGTGCTGATCGTGGCTGCAGCGACGGTCACGGCGCAGCCCGTGTTCCGTTCGGGCGTCGATCTCGTCAGCGTCGGGGTGACCGTGCTCGACCGCAAGGGAACCCTCGTCACGGGGCTCACCGCCGACGATTTCGAGGTCTACGAAGACGGCGAGCGGCAGCGGCTCGAACTGTTCGTGGGGGCGGCAGGCCAGGGGGCGCCCCTGCCCGATCGGCCGACGGCGCTGCACCTGGGGCTGATGCTCGACGCGAGCGGCTCGATGCAGGACGACATCGCCTCGACGCGCACGGCGGCCATCAAGTTCCTCAACCTCCTGCCGCGCGCCGACGACATCACGGTCGTCGACTTCGACACCGAGGTCCGCGTCGCCCGGTACGGGCAGAACGACTTCCCGCGGCTCGTCGAACGCATTCGCAGTCGCAAGGCCGACGGCTTCACGGCCTTGTACGACGCGATCGGCGTCTACCTCGACGGCGCCGCCGAGCTCGATGGCGAAAAGGTCCTGGTGCTCTATTCGGACGGCGACGACACCCGCAGCTCGCTGAACGTGTCTGAGATCGTGACCCTGTTGAAGGCGTCAGACGTGACGCTCTATGCCATCGGCTACCTCGACAACCAGTCGTCGTCTTCGAAGCTGACGTTCCGCATGCGGTTGCAGCAGCTGGCCGAGGCGACCGGCGGCCGGGCGCTCTTCTCGACGTCGATCAAGGACCTCGACACGACGTACGCCCAGATCCTCGACGAGATCAACGCGCGCTACATGCTGGGCTACCTGTCGACCAACACGCGTGCCGACGGGACGTGGCGCGAGGTCGAGATCCGGCTGGTGCGGCCCGAGCTCAAGGGGGCGAAGCTGCGGACGCGAAAGGGCTATTTCGCCCCCTACAAACCCTGAGGCGCGCGCCTCTCGCGAAGGGAGGCGGGCCCGACGGCCCCTGTGGTACGATGCCGGATTGTCGCGCGGCCAGGAGTTCCGGCGATCCGGAGCGTTCCCGCGGCGGCTCCCCGTCGAGCCGTGCCACGCCGCGTGCGGCCGCCTCCATGCCCTCGACCT
>JAEUQQ010000483.1 GCA_016789685.1 Acidobacteriota bacterium
GCGTTGCGGCAGGAGCCTGAACCTGCCGACTGCGAGCGACGACGTCGTTCCCATGCCGGTATTCTCTGCCAGACGTACCGCCAGGCGTACCCCACACCCCCTGCGGCGGCCGTCGTCGAGCTTGCCGAATTGGTCACATCGCTGCCACAGTGGCCGCCCGATGTCGATTCAGGCGCCGCCCGCCCGACTAAGTCGCGAGAGCCGGCGTGCGCCGGACGTGGCAGCCACCCAACTCGCCTCCCCTGGCCGGCCCGAGCCGCGGACGGCGCCGCAACCACTCGCATGGAGCACATGACAATGACACCCAGGAACACCATCTGCCTCTGGTTCGACAAGGACGCGCACGAGGCGGCGCAGTTCTACGCCAGGACGTTTCCCGACAGCGCAGTGACTGCCGTCCACACCGCACCGGGCGACTACCCCGACGGCAAGCAGGGCGATGTGCTGACGGTGGAGTTCACCGTGCTCGGCATCCCGTGCCTCGGGCTCAACGGCGGCCCGCGTTTCAGGCACAGCGAGGCGTTTTCGTTCCAGGTCGCGACCGACGACCAGGCCGAGACCGACCGCTACTGGGACGCCATCGTCGGCAACGGCGGCGAGGCGAGCGCCTGCGGCTGGTGCAAGGACCGCTGGGGACTCTCGTGGCAGATCACGCCGCGGGTTCTGACCGACGCACTGGCCGCTGGCGGCGACGTGGCGAGGCGCGCCTTCGGGGCGATGATGACGATGACGAAGATCGATGTCGCCGCCATCGAGGCGGCGCGGCGGGGCTGACGGGCGCCCGTCGCGAGGCGCTGGAGCCGCGCGTGCCCGACGGCGTTGCCGTCACATGTCGCAGGCTTCAGCGTCCCAGTCCATCGCTGGCACCGAGGGTGCGTGCCCTCGAGATCATTCGCTTGACCTCGGACGATGCGTGGATCGACACGACATCGACCTCCGGGTGCCTGTTCCTGAAGACGCGAAAGACCTCGTCTGCGAACGCCTGGCCGACGGACGCGACGCCCGAGAAGTCGAGAACGACCACCTTGAACCGATCGAACCTGGCGAGGAGTCGCTTCGCCTGCGAGCGAGAGACGAGGTTGTCGTCGCCGTAGCGCATCAGCTTGACGGGCACGACGGTCTTCGTGAAGCCGTAGTCGTCGTCAGCCGTGAACCGATCGAAGACCTTCTTCAGTGTCCGTGCCGTACCGTTGTGGAGGACCATGCGCACCAGTGTTCCGCCATGCGCCGAGCCTGCTTGCAGGATCCAGTCCTCCCTGTCGTCGACATCGTGCGAGAAGAAGACCTCACCTGAGGCGATGACGAACCGATCGAACACCCGCGAGGCGAAGAAGACACCCTCGCCAGAATGATTGGCCGGGTCGGTCGTGAACTTGCCCTTCGCCAACTCCAGGACCGCGTGCCGTTCGTCTTCGAGCCTCAGGGCTGCCTGGATCTTCTTGAAGATCCCGACCCCGTCGTCATGAATGTCGATCGTGGTCGCCGCAGCGGTCTGTGACAACGAGACCGACACCCGGCGCGCGCCGGAGTGGTCGATGACGTTGTTGAGCATCTCGGTGACGCCAAACTGCCAGATGCTCAGCACGTTCTCGGGCAGCCTCCCAAGCAGGGGCGCAATGTCGCTCCGCCACACCGCGTCTTCTGCGAGCGACGACACGACGTCGTACTGCCGATCCCACTGCCCCATCGGCGCGAGCGCGTAGCGTTTGCTTCGTGTCTGCCCACTCTCGACGACAGCGCCCTCGGCAATCAGGCGCTGCAGGTGCTTGTGCACCGCCTGCCTGGAACACCCGAACTCGCTGGCCGCGAGGCGGACGATATCTGACGGGTGGTCGGCCATGTTCTCGACCAGGAACCGTCTGACTGTCTCTCCGCCCGCTCGGACACTCCGCGTGGCTTTGTCAACCTTCACAATTCGTATTGTCAATATACAAGACAGATTTGTCAACCGTTGGCCGCTACCGACTGGGCCGGACGCTCCCGGGAACGGGAACGGCCCGACTCTGCGCCAGAAGGCGAGCCGACAGACTGCCCCAGACACCCGCTCGCCCGCTAGCCCTCGGGCACCTCCACCGGCCGCACCTCGACCGTGGCCGCGCCGCCCGCCTCGACTTCCACCATCGTCGCCAGGCGCTGCAGCCGCTCGAGCCACTCCACGTCGAACCACTCGTCGAGCAACGGCCGCAGGTGTTCGACAATCGCGACGCGATATCGCCCGGGCAACAGCCCGCTGACCGAGAACCGTCCCGACGCCGGGATGGGCACCGAGGTGATCCGCGGCGAGTCGAACAGCCAGGCGCCGGGATCGTCGGGGAACACCACGGCCCGGTAGTCGCTGCGCGGTTCGAGCTGCTGCGCCTGGCCCGTGATCGCCCCCAGGCGTCGGGTCGCCACGAGCTCGAGGCCCTGCACCGCGTCGGCCACGTCGATCGGCGCAAAGGGGTGATCGCGCCTGCCGGCGCGGATGGATGACAGCACCCACGCAGGCGCCGCGCTGGTCGCGGACGCCTGACCGAGTCGAAGCGCCCGCGCACCCACCCACGCGGTGAACGTGAACATCGCATCGGGGCCGACGGTCGCCGTCTCTCGGCGCCCGAACACGCCGGGCGAGGCCGTCACCGTCAATCGTGGCGCTGCGTCATCCGGACGGAGTCCATCGAAAACGACACGTCCGGTCACCGTGCGGCCTCGCGCAATCACCAGGGTGACGCCGTTCACCGGTTCACCGGCCACCGAGACGTCGGCCTGTGCCGTGTCACCCTCGCCGCGATTCGTTCCTCCGGGAATAGCCGGAGGCGTGGCGCGCACTTCGTACTCGCCGGGCGGCACGTCCCTGAGCGTGAACGAGCCGTCGGCGGCCGACACGTCGCTCGCCGGGAGCCCGAACGCCGAGTATGCGTTTGGACCACGGACGATGAGCGCGACGACCACGGACGCGCCAGCCAGGGGCCGCCCGCTGTCGTCGAACACCGCGCCAGAAATGCTCGCCGCCGGATAGCGGCCGACCGGGAAGTTGGCCAGCAGTTCCTGGCCGGGCCCGAGATCGAGGCGCAGCGCTTCGTCGCTGGCCGGCGTGCCGGGGTAGTACGTGGGCGCCGGCATGGGCTCTCTGGGAAGCTGCGCGTTGCGCGCCTCGCGCGGCATCGCCCTGAGCAGGTACGCGCCGGGTTCCAGGCCGGCGATGCGGAAGTCGCCCAGGTCGTTGGACGGCACCGGCGAGCGGACGACCGCCCACTGACGCCGGCCGCGCACGGGACGCTCGCGCAGTACCACCATCTGCGCATCGACCACCGGCTCGCCGAACTCGTCGTAGACGCGCCCGTGGATCGCAGCCGTCCGGCCGAGGAACAGCTCCACGTCGTCGGTGGTCGCGCGCCCGGTCGTCTCGACCACCTGCCGGCTCTCGCGGCGGGCGCGTGTCTCGCCGAAGCCGAGGTAGCCTCGCTTCGAGGCCTCGACGACGAACGTCCCTGCGGGCAGCGAGCCCACTTCGAACGCGCCGCGCGCGTCGGTGCGCACCGTGGCGATCGTCGCGCCGCCCGTCGACTTCACGGTGACCACGGCCCGCGGCACCGCCACGCGCGTGTCGATTTCGAGCACTTCGCCGGTGATGGCCGCCGAGCGTGGCGGGTCTGCGGGCGTCACCATCACGCCCGGTGCGCGGGCTGCTGGCACCTCCTGCGCGTGCGCGACCGGGTTCACGAGCGCCAATACTCCGGCGGCAGACAGGACGACACGAAAGGGCGAGCGTCGCATGCGAGCGTTCCCCGCGAAGTGGCGTGACACCAGGGGGGCGGCGTGCCATCGCGTCAGGGGGTCATCTTAGCGTGGGACCGTGACGCGACGGCAGGCGGCACGGCTCACCGCGAGTGCGTGCCACCCGAATCGTGCACGACCTTGCCGGCACCGATCGTCAGGACGCTGTGCGTCTTCGGCAATTCGGGCGGCGGCACCGACAGGATGTCGTGCGAGGCGTACTCCCACGCGCGGCCGTTGATCCGCCGCGAGCCTTTCGTGCGCTCGAAGTACCCGCCGAGCGGCGCGCGGTCTCGGCACGCACGGTGCGTGCTGAGCCTCGATCGGCACGGATTGCACATGGAGGGGACGTGAACACCAGCGCCTCGCCAGTCGGCGTCTCTCCCGTGCGCCGCGCCGCCGCGGCAGCCCTCCTGCTGTTGGCCGCTGCCACCGCGCACGCCGACGGCCCGTCGGCAGCCACGCGCGCGGCATGGCGGCAGTACATCGCCTCGGCCGAAGCGCGTATCGCCCGCGAGGTGACCGACCGCCAGCGTCCGCTGCTGATCGACACGGTGCCTGGCGCCGCTGGCGAGCGCGCACGCGTGGTGGGCGGCGAGATCGTGGCCGCCGAGATGCCACCGCAACTCGACGCCGGGCAGCCGATTGACGTGCCCGACGGCAGGGTGCACCACTGGCGCGGAGCGGTCTACCTCCCGCGGATCACCGTGAACGCGCTGCTCGACATCGTCCAGGCCAACCCCGAAGATCACAAGCAGCCCGACGTGATCCGGGCGCGCATGATCTCGCGCCAGGGCGACCGGCTGAGGCTGTTCCTGCAGATCCAGCGGACGCAGATCGTGACGGTCACCTACAACACCGAGCACGACCTGGTATACCAGCGTCCGTACACGGGTTTTGCGACCAGCCGCGCCGAAGCGACACGAATCGTCGAGGTCGCCGACGCGGGCACCGCGAGGGAACGCGAGAAGCCCGAGGGCGACGACCACGGCTTCCTGTGGGGTCTCAACGCCTACTGGCGCTACCTGCAGGTCGGCGACGGCGTCCTGGTCGAATGCGAGTCGGTGTCACTGAGCCGCGAGGTGCCCGTGCTGGTGCGTCCGCTCGTCGTGCCGCTCGTCGATCGCATCGCCCGCGAGTCGATGCGACGCACCCTTGACGCCTTGCGCGCACGCGTCGCGTCGCATCACCGCTGAGGACCGCCCGTACATACGCATGCGAGGGGAGCAGGCACACTCCCCTCGCATGGGCATTGCCACCGCACCGGCCGCGCGCGTGCCGCCGCGCGAGCGCGTTCGCCGTTACGCCAGGTCGAGGAATCCCGCGCGAACCGCCGCCCACTGCGATGCCGTCAGCAGCTTGTGCGGCGGGAGCACGAGTTCGCCGCCGTCAGCGGCCGCAATGCCGAGTTCCTGCTCGAAGAACCGCGTCAGGCGCGTGTCTTCGCGCGCCAGCCAGGTCCTGGCCTCGTTGTTCACCGGGAACCGCTCGTAGGCGCGGTCGGCGGGCTTCATCTCGACCAGCCACCCGTGCCCGTAGGGATCGCGGTGCAGCAGCGACGGCAGGACCGCGACGCGCGTGTTGACGGCGCCGATGACGCCGTCGACCGGCGCGCGCAGCACCACCACCGCATCGTCTTCGCACCGGATCTGCCCGATGGCGTCGCCCTTCTTCACCACCGTGCCGCGCTCGGCGAGCTGAACGGTCGCGATGTCGGGGAGCACGCGCTGCGCCACGTCATCGACACCGACGCGCAGGCGCGTCAGGCCTTCGGGACGCAGCCACAGGTGACCTGGCGTGTAGTAGACGCCCTGCCGCCATCGGAGGTGACCGACGCGATCGCGTCCCGACTGCCGCTGCCACCACGACGACAACGCCACCCAGCCGTACACCGACACCACGATCGGCGTGGCGAACGCGGCGAGGATCGCAATCGCGATCACGGCACGGGTCAAGAGCCCGACGACGAGGATTCCCAGGGCACCGATGACGCTGAAGGCTGTTTCCAACATGACCGTTCTCCGGATGTCTTGCCCGCACCTTGCTGGCCGCGCCAGGCGCGACCCCTGCCAACTCGACGACCGGGCTGCGCCCGGCCGGCCTGCTCACGAGGTCAGCCCTGGTGGCACGACGTGCAGTCGTCCATCGCGAAGGCCTTCTTGCCGTCATGGCACGACCCGCAGTAGCGCCCCTTCTCCATCTCGGCGTGCGTGATGGCCGGCCGCTTGCCCGCATTCGACTTCAGGATGCGGAACTCCTTGGGGTGGCACGTCGTGCACGACGGCTTGTCGGTGTCGACGTGTGTCTCGTGGTGGAACAGCACCACGCCCGGGCTGTCGGCCGACTGCGTGAGCTTCAGCTCGCCCGGAAGGCGCGACATCGACTGCGCCATCACCGACACGCCCCAGCACGAGGCGACGGCCACGAGGACCACGGCGACGATTCGTTTGCTGATCAACATGGCTGGCTCCGTTCACGCACGCGCGGTGTCGGCAGGAAACGAGACGCTGGCGTCGTGGGCCTGCGGCTCGAGGCCGTCGGCGGCGACGTCGCGCGTCAGCAGGAACGTGCGCGCGACCTCATCCCAGTGTTCCTCGTCGATGCTGCGCGCGAAGCCGGCGACGGGCATGCCGCCGTCCTGGCAGAGTTGCCCGAGTTCCGGGCTCATCGCGGCGGTGAGCTGACGCGAGACGTTGTCCATCCAGGCCTTGGCCCGCGCGCCGGCGTTGAGCGGCGCGAGTGCCTCCGAGAGGTTGGGCACGCGCATCTTCACCAGCCAGCCGCGCCCGTAGGGGTCGCTGTTGACCAGGTCGGGGCGCTTGAGCAGTTCCTCGTTCACTTCGACGATGGTGCCCGTGGCGGGCGCGAGCATGTCGATCTGCTTCGTGTCGGCCTCGAGCGCCCAGGCGCGCGTGCCCTCGCGGAGCGTGGTGCCCGGCGCCGGCAGGCGGAAGGCCGAGATCGGTCCGACGAGCTGCTGGGCGAAGTCGTCCATGCCGATGGCGACGATGCCCGGCGCCTCGCGGCGGACCCACGCATGCCCGGGGTGGAACGAGACGCCCTGCGGCATGCGGAACCACTCCGACAGCTGGCCGGCAAAGGCCTTGGCGTGCTCGACGACATCGATCGGGCCGCCGTTGACCCAGCGCCAGAACACGATGAACAGCCCCAGCGTCGCCAGCCCGACGAGGTATTCGAGGCTCTTGGCCATATAGGGATCGTGCGAGAACATGACGGACTCCTTGCCCTGGGCTCTATCGAGTCTGGGACGCCTAGTGCGCCGGGTAGCCCGGTGCTTCGTGCAGCACGGGCATCCGGTTGACGATCCAGCGGAACGTCTGAACGCCGATGGTGATGATGGTGATCGAGACCATGATCTCGATCCAGTTGGGGACGTAGTTCTCAGACCGCGTCCAGTTCATCGCGATCATCGAGACATTGATGCGGTTGACGACGACACCGAGCACCGTCCAGGCCGCGAGCGCGCGGATGAAGGTGACCTTGCGTGCGCGCGTCGCCCACGCGAACAGCAGCGCGGGGATCAGGATGAAGCCGAGCACTTCGAACAGGAACCAGGCCCCGTAGGCCGTCGGCAGCAGATCCCAGCGCGCGGTCTCGAGGAACCCCTGCACGCGCAGGAAGAACAGCGAGAAGAGCACCACCGCGGCACCGCGCGCCAGGGTGAGCGTGATGCCGTCGAGGTCGACGTGCGCGTGCGGGTCGAGCTGGTCGCGGAAGGCACGGTGCGACACGGCACTCTCGAAGATCACCATCGTGATGCCGGCGGCGATGCTCGAGACGAAGAAGAAGAGCGGAATGTAGGACGAGTACCAGAGCGGGTGCAGCTTGTCCTTGGCCAGCAGGAACAGGCCGCCCAGCGACGACTGGTGCAGCGTCGAGAGCATCGTGCCCAGCACCGTCGCAGCCAGCGTGTACTTCACCACCACCTGGCGCGCCTTGCTCCAGCCGAGCCACTCGAACACCGGCGGCAGGAACTCGAAGCCGAGCACCATGAGGTAGATGCAGACGCACCACGCCACCTCGAACATCACCGACATCGTGCCGTGCGACAGGGCGATCGGCACCGGCAGGCGCCACGGGCTGCCGAGGTCGGCCGTGAGGCCGATGACGGCAAACAGGTAACCGAGGAACCCGGTCAGCAGCGCGGGCCGCACCACGGGACGCAGCGCCTTGATGTTGAAGATGTGCACCGCGGTGGCCATCGTGTAGCCGCCGGCCGCCAGCGCGACACCGCTCAGCATGTCGAGGCCGATCCACAGGCCCCACGGGGCTTCCTGCGTCAGGGCCGTCGAGGCACCGAGGCCGAAGGCGAAGCGGTAGACGATGAGCGGGATGCCGACGATGAAGATGGCCGCGACCACGAGGTTGCCCGGGGTCATCAGGCTGCGGACGTAGTCGCGCAGCGAGAGGCCCATCAGGATCTTGTCGGCGATCCACAGCTGGTTGGACGACTGGGTCTGCGCCATCTCACGCATGGCGGTCCTCCGAAGTGTGCTCGGTCTCGCGCGCCGCGTCGTTGTCGTGGCGGTGGCTGAAGGCGTAGAAGCCCATGAGCAGTGGCGGCCAGAGGGTCATCACGACGGGCACGGCGGCCAGCGCGGTCGAGGTGAGCTCGGGATACGGCGTGGTGCTGACGCCGGCCTTGAGCCCGAGGGCGGTGGGCTCGACGTCCGAGATGTAGAGCCAGCTCGTGCCGCCCGCTTCGTGCTCGCCGTAGATGTGGTGCACGTACTTGTCGGGGTTCTGGTAGATGCGGGTCTTGGCGACCTCGAGCAGCTCGTCGCGGGTGCCGAACTGCAGCGCGCCGTTGGGGCAGACCTCGGCGCACGCGGGCGACTCGCCCTGGGCCTGGCGCTCGTGGCAGAACTCGCACTTCTTCACGTACGGCATGGCCTTCTCGTACTCGAACTTCGGCACGTCGAAGGGGCAGGCGACCATGCAGTACCGGCAGCCCAGGCAGCGGTTGCCCGTGTAGGTCACCGCGCCCGACGCGGTCTTCTCGAGCGCGCGGACGGGGCACGCCGAGGCGCAGGCCGGCTCGACGCAGTGCATGCACTGGGTCTTGATGAACCGCACGGGCTCGGCGCCGGTGTGCCCGGTGTCGTACCGGTTGACGACGGTGAAGGTGTACTGGTCAGTGGTGCGCGTCTTCGCAAAGACGGCATCATCGCCCGCAGCCACCGGTTCCCCGAGCCCATTGGCCTCGGCGCACGCGGCCTCGCAGGCCCGGCATCCCTGGCAGCGGGTCGTATCGACCAGCACGCCCTTGGCGCCCGGCGCCGCGACCGCACCCGACGCCTCGGCCGAGCGGGCCGAGACGGCGAGGGCCGCGGCCCCTGCGGCATTCACCTTGAAGAAGGTTCGACGTGTGAGTTTCATGACCGACCTGCGACTACCGCGTAGCGTGGCGGTAGTTGGAGACGAGAACGCTGATCGAGAAGACCACCAGGACAACCATCGAGAGCGGGAGAGCGAGGATCATGACGACCCTTCCTTTCTGGCGGCCGCGGCGGCGGCGCGCATGCAGACGGAGCACGCGCTCCCGGCTGCGAGTTCGGCGGAACCCAGGCGAGCCATGGCATCTCCGAACAACATGCAACCGTGAAACTCGCCGAGGCAGGGGTTCGCGGTTGCGATGCGATCGAGCGGCAGCATCTTCTTGATGGGATAGGCATCGCAGAAGAGCATCACCGTTTCCTTCAGGTATGGGCAGGCCATGGTCGCGTTCCTTCCGTGATGCACGCTTCGCATCACGCCCCTCCTTACAGCAAGGGCGCTGCCATCCGATGACAAGAACTGTCGGCGACAGTAAATCAATGCAAATAAACAATTTGAGAGGACACGGGCACAGGAGTGCCGCGGCAGCGTGGCCGAGACCTGTTGAAGTCTTCAACAGGCCAGTCGGCCGCCCGCGGCCGATCGCGCGGATTCCTGCAGCAAAACACCACAAACCGCGATCTGTTGAGGATCTCTACGGCTGTTGTCTTTTTCTACAGGCCGCTTCGGGGCACGGCACTGACCTGTTGATGTTTTTTTCGCCAGGGGGCCGTACGCGCAACACGCCGGCGCCACGGAAGGTGGCGCCGGCGTGCGGATCAGCGGGAAATGCTCGTGAAATCGCCTGCCGGGGCGCGCTGACGCCACCGGCCAGGCGTCGAACCTGGGCGCCTATTTCGGCGCGGCGGGGCCGAACACGCGTCCCTGCAACGAGTGGCAGTGTCCGCACGTGTTGAGAATCTCGCCGTACACCGTCGTCCGCGCGGCCTGGTCCTTGGCATCGCGGGCCTTGTCGCCGAGCGCGCGGAACTGCTCCTCGGCCGTGTTGATCTCGGCGCTCAACTGCGGATCCTTCAACTGCACCTTGATCACGCGCGCCTTCTTCATCGAGTTGGCGCCGTTCTTCCACAGGTCGTCAGACGGCCCCTGCAGGCCCTTGGCCAGCGCCTCGACCGACCACGCATGCTCGCGCATGCGGTTGCGGGTGCTCGGCGCGCCCTCCTTCAGCGCGTCCATGCTCACCGTGAGCGAATGGCCGAGACCCGCGTGGCAGTTGCCGCACGCGGCCTGCAGGGCGCCAGCGCCCGCCGCGACGGCCTTGAGATCCGCGCCGGTGGCCGCGGCATTGGCCGCGGTGCGCACCTCGGCGAGGTACTTCTCGGCGGCCGGCGGGAGCCCGGCCATCGACATCCCGTCGGCGATGGCCTTGGCCGCCGCCTTCGCGTCGTCCACGTCGCCGCGAATCACCGCGTAGTCGAGCGTGGTGACCTGCGACAGGTGTTCGTGCATCTTCGTCACGGCCTGCTTGTCGGCCTGGGCCGACAGCACGCCGGCCACGGCCACCACACCGACGACGATCCCGATGAATCCAACACGACGATTGCTCGATGAGTGCATCTGTCGGCCTCCTGCCGCCTGAGCGGCGTGATGGGTGCGAACGCGCCGAAGCACGCCACGCCCCTGCCATGCTCGTGTTCCGTTGTCTCGTGCCTTCCGGCGCCGCCGCTACTTCGTCGTCTCTGGCGCGCGCAAGCTGTACTTCCTGATCTTGTTGTAGAGCGTGACGCGATCGATCTCGAGGATCCTCGCCGCCTGTGACACGTTCCCCTCGGTCTGGTCGAGGATGGCGACGATGTGGCGCCGCTCGGCCTCCTCGAGCGAGGCCGGTGCCACCTTGACCGGCACCGAGGGATTGTCGCCGAGCTTGAAGTCGTCGAGCTGCAGCACCGCCCCCGAGGCGCAGACCATCGCCCGCTCGACGATGTTGCGCAGTTCGCGCACGTTGCCCCGGAACTCCCACGACATGAGCGTGGCCATCGCCTCGCGCGACACCCCTTCGACGGGCCGCTTCATCTCGATGGCCAGGCGTTCGACGAAGTGCTCGACGAGCAACGGGATGTCTTCGCGGCGATCGCGCAGGGGCGGGAGCGTGATCGGGATCACGTTGAGCCGGTAGAACAGGTCGTCGCGGAACACCCCCTCGGCCACCGCCTTCTTGAGGTCGCGGTTGGTGGCCGCGATGATGCGCACGTCGACCGTGATGGGATCGGTGCCCCCCACGCGGCAGAACTTCCGCTCCTCGAGCACCCGCAGCAGATCGAGCTGGAGTTTCGGGCTGATGTCGCCGATCTCGTCGAGGAACAGCGTGCCGCCGTGGGCGGCCTCGAACGTGCCCCGGCGCCGCACGACCGCACCGGTGAAGGCGCCCTTCTCGTGGCCGAAGAGTTCTGACTCGAGCAGCGTCTCGGTGAGCGCCGAGCACGAGATCGCGACAAACGGTCCCTCGGCGCGCGGGCTCTCGGCGTGGATGGCGCGCGACAGGAGTTCCTTGCCGGTGCCGCTCTCGCCCAGCACCAGGATGGTCGACTGGCTGCGGGCGGCGGTCTTGGCGAGCTGGAAGACCTCGCGCATCACGGCGCTCTTGCTCACCATGTCGCGGAACTTGTAGTCGCGCTTCAGCGCGCGGCGCAACGTCTCGTTCTCGCGCACCAGGTCGTGCTCGCGCACGATTTTCTGGATCATCAGGCTCAGTTCTTCGGGATCGCACGGCTTGACCAGGTAGTCGTAGGCGCCACGCTTGATGGCGTTGACGGCGGTCTCGACCGTGGCGTAGGCCGTCATGATGACCACCGTCGTGGCCGGCTGGATGGTCTTCGACTGCTCGAGCACCGTGAGGCCGTCCATGCCCGGCATCTTCATGTCGAGCAGCATGATCGACCACTCGTGGTCCTTGAGCTGCGCGATGGCCTCGAAGCCGTCGGCCGCCGTTGCGACGGTGTAACCATCCTGCTCGAGCCACCCGGCGAGCGACTCGCGGACGATCTCTTCGTCGTCAACGATGAGGATTCTGGTCTTCGCGGTAGACATGATGCCCTTCCTGCTGAAACAGACGGTACTTGTCACGACATGCCGGACACAGGCGCGGCTGCTTGGTGTCGACGGCCCGCACGCTGGCCGACCGCGCCATCACGCACCGCGGCGACTCGCAGTGCAGCAGGCCGAAGGTGTGCCCGAGTTCGTGCACGCTCTCCTTGGCCAGCCGCGCCACCGTCAATGCCTGGTTGCCCGGCTCGACCAGGCGCGCGGCCGACACCACGGCAGCGTCGCCCTCGAGCTGGGCTTCGCCGAACACGAACGTCAGCACCGGCATGAACAGGTCGACGTCCGTGACGCCGAGCACCCGCGTGGCCCCTCCGGGCCACGTCGCATGCAGCCACCCCAACATCCCGCGCGACGAGTGCTGCGCGCGCCGCGTGTCGAACGTCCCACTCGGGCGCTGCGCGCCCGTCCACTCGACCACCTCGGTCTCGAACGCCCCCTCGACCTGCGTCCGGACCATGCCCATCGTGCCTTCGTCGCGCGCCGCCTCGCCTATCCACCACAGATGGATCGCCATGGCCACCGCGGTCAGGCGCGGATTGAGCGCACCGGCACCCGCATCGTCACGGTCGTCCCGACGCCGACGGTGCTGTCGAGCGTCATCGTCCCCCCGTGGTGCTCGATGATGCCGTAGACCACCGACAGCCCGAGGCCCGTGCCCTTCTCCTTGGTCGTGAAGAACGGATCGAGCACCTTCGAGAGCTGCTCCCTGGGAATGCCCACCCCCGTGTCGCCAATCGTCACCACGACCACCTCGTCGGGCGCCGGCAGGTGGCGGGTCGAGACCGTCAGCGTACCGCCCTGCGGCATGGCGTCGCACGCATTGATCATGATGTTGGCAAAGGCCTGGCGCAGTTGGCCGAAGTCGGCGCGCACGAGTGGTAGCGTGCCGAGCTGGCGCGACACCGTGATGCCCTGCAACGACGTCTGGTTGTTGATCAGGAACAGCGCCTCGTCGATGGCCGCGTTGAGGTCGGCGTCGGTCACCGTGAGCGCACGCTCGCGCGCGAAGCCCAGCAGGTTGCGGACGATCGCCGTGCACCGCTCGGTCTCGCGCTGCACGAGCGTCAGGTGCCGGATGGCGCCTGCCTGCGCCTTCTCGTCCATGGCGCCCGACTGGAAGGTCCGCAGCAGCAGCTTGGCGACGGTCAGGATCCCGGCCAGCGGGTTGTTGATCTCGTGGGCGATCGATGCCGACAGGCGGCCCAGCGACGAGAGCTTCTCGGTCTGCACCAGCTGTTTCTGCGCCTGCGCGAGCGCCTGCGTCCGCTCCTCGACCTGTTGCTCGAGGTGCTGGAGCACCTGGTCGCGTTCGGCCTGCGCGACGGCCAGGGCCGCCGACATGCGATTGAACGACGTGCCGAGCGCGGCAATCTCGTCGCGGCCGGTGATGGGCGCGGGTTGGTCGAGATCGCCCGATCCGACGCGCTTGGTCGCCTCGACGAGCTGGGCGACTGGCCTGACGACCAGCCGCCGCGTGAGGACCAGCGTGAGCAGGCCCACGACGACCGACGCCGCCACGATGAGCGCGCTCGTGACGCGTCCGAGACTCTGCGTGTCGCGCTCGACATCGTCGAGCGACAACCCCAGTTCGAGCACGCCAATCACGCGCTGCGACGAGGGGTGCTCGTGGCAGCCTGCCGACGAACACGTCGTGTCGTTGTAGATCGGTGTGATCGCCGACAGGATCTGGTGTCCGTTGATGGTCGACACCTGTGTTCGCTCATCGAGGGTGAGCGACGACGCCGTCCGCGGCTTGCCGTGACAGGGGAAGCACGCATCGGCCTGCATGTCGGGCCGGTGGCCAATCTCGCCCGAGTCCTTCGAGAAGCGGATGGTGCCGCTGGCGTCGAAGAGCCGCAGCCGGGTGATTCGCGACTGCCGCCCGATCTCGCCCATGATGCGATACGCCTTGGTGCGTTCGTCCTCGAGCATGTCGTTCTGGATGCTGCCGAGGATCGTCTCGCTCATGCCGGCGGCGCTGCCGAGCGCGTTGGCGGTCAGGTGCTGCCGCTGGGTCCGCAGCAGCAGGACGAGCGACACCCCCATGGCGAGGACGGTGGCCAGGGCAATGGCGGTCGCCAGTTTGACCCCGAGACGATCCCACCAGCGAATCTGCATGATGCTGCCTGTTCGACCGTGTGACGCCGGGAACAGGGTGCTCCCGGTGGTGCCTGTCGCGCGCGCGGGTGCGGGGTGCCGGACTACCGGGCGCACGCGGACGCTCAGTGTAATTAAGCAACGCGTCTGCCAGACGCCGTCCGGCGGATCGTGCCGAATCCGGTCGATCCGGACTCCCGATGCTGCCTTTCTCGCGACCGGTGCCGAGCTTCCGTCGGTCTGGCGAGGAGGCTGACACCCGCCGTCGCCCGCCGCCCGGGTTCATGCCGGGGCCGGACCGGCCCGATTCCCATAGTTGAGATGCCACCCTCGGCCGGGCCGGGCCCCGTCCGATCGCCGTCTCGTCGAGTCCGCGTGTCTATCCAACGCCTCCCCCCGTCCCCGGCGTCAGAGCCGACCGCCGGTCACGCCGTCCCGGAACCTCGGTCGCCGGGGCCGTCGATCGACGTGCGCCTGGCGTCCTTGGCCGTCGCGTCCGGCCTTGCAGGGATCTGCGCGGCGGCGCTGGTGGGCACCTGGGTGTCGTCGAGCATGCTGCGCGATCCGGGCGCCACCGTCCCGTCGGCGCTGCTGAGCCGCGCCTGGCCCGGGCTGACGGCCCTCGTCGGGCTCGGCGCCGCGATTGGGGCGTGGCGCACGCATCGCCGCATTGCGGGTCCCCTCCACCAGGTTTCGGACGAGTTGCGCCGCTGGTTGTCGATGGCTGGCACCGGCATGGCCGACCGTCCATCCGACGACATCGACGGGCTGGCTCGCCAGGTCCACACGTTGCACGAGCTGGCCGAATCGCGGGCGGCCGATGTCGAGCGCCTCGACGCGGCCCTGCGGCGGACGCAGGCCGAGTTCGATGCCAGGGTCCGCGAACGGACCCGCGAGCTGAGGCTCGAGATCGCCGAACGCACCCGCGCCCAGGGGCAACTGGTCGCGGCCCGGGAGTCGGCCGAGGCGGCGAGCCGGGCCAAGAGCGCCTTCCTCGCGAACATGAGCCACGAACTGCGCACGCCGCTCAACGCCATCATCGGCTACAGCCAGATGTTGATGGAAGACGCGGTCGACACCAGTCGCACGAGCTACGACGACCTGCACCGGATCGAACAGGCCGGCATGCACCTGCTGGCACTGATCAACGACATCCTCGACCTGTCGAAGATCGAGGCCGGCCGCCTCACGCTGCAGGCCGCACCGGTCGATGCGCATGACCTGCTCGCCGACGTGCTGAGCACCAGCCGGCCCCTGGTCGAGCGGAACCACAACCGGTTTGTCGTCGAGGGCTTCGGCACCGTCGGGCGGTTCGAGACCGACCCGATGCGGCTCATGCAGGTCCTGCTCAACCTCCTGAGCAACGCCGGCAAGTTCACCGAGAACGGCACGGTGACCCTGCGGGCCGCGAGGCAGACCGGCCCGGGTGGCGATCAGATCGTCTTCGAGGTCACCGACACGGGCATCGGCATGTCGCCTGACCAGATCGACCGGCTCTTCGTCGAGTTCTCGCAGGCCGATGGGTCGACCACGCACCGGTTCGGCGGCACCGGGTTGGGCCTGGCGATCAGCCAGCGCCTGTGCCACGCCATGGACGGTTCGATCGCGGTGACCAGCCGCGAGGGTGCCGGGACGTCGTTCACCGTCACCGTGCCGGCGCGGCTCCCGCAGCAGGTCCTGGCCCTGGCGTCGTCGACCACCCTCGACGACACGTCCCACACATCACCAGGCGCGACCGCCGAGTGCGGCTAGGCGCCACGTCCCCCATGGCCACCCTGCTCATCGTCGAAGACAACGACCTCAACCGCGACATGCTCTCGCGGCGGCTGGCGCGCCGCGGCCACTCGATCGTGCTCGCCTGCGACGGCCCCGAAGGCCTGACCAAGGCCTACACCACGGCTCCCGACCTGATCCTGATGGACATGAGCCTGCCGGTGATGGACGGCTGGGAAGTGACCCGGCGGCTGAAGCGTGACCCTGTCACGGCAGGCATCCCGATCATCGCGCTCACCGCGCATGCGATGGCCGAAGACAAGTCGACCGCGCTGCTCGCCGGATGCGACGAGTTCGAGACCAAGCCGATCGACTTCGAGCGCCTCATCGACACCGTCACGCGACTGCTCGAACGCCGCGCGTCGGGACATCACGCCGGTGGCAACCTCGCATGACGCCCGCCAGGTGTGGATCGGGCGCACGCGGCGGGTTCTGGCCCCGCTCGTCCGGGCGCGATGACAGCTCGACGGTGAAGAAGGCCCGGCACATGCCGATTTCCACGATCAGAGCGGTCTCGGAATCGGGGCACGCGGTCACGATGGCGTACACGGGTCTCCTGGAGTCTTCCGGGGGCCACTCCGGCGCGAGGCCGGAGACCGCCGTGGCGGACGCGTGGCGACAACCGAGGATCGTCCTGACACCCCCCGGCCACTGACATGCATACCGCGTCCCCCCATAGTCCGGCCCCGGCCGATCGCCTCGCGGCTGGTCACCCGGCGCCGCACATCCTGCTCGTCGATGACGAGGAGATGAACCGCGACATGCTGTCGCGGCGATTGGCCAAGTGCGGCTACTCCGTCACGACCGCGGCGAGCGGACGCGAGTCGCTCGATGCGCTCGAACGGTCGCACGTCGACCTCGTGCTGCTCGATGTCCAGATGCCGGGCATGAGCGGGCTGCAGGTGCTCGAGGCCATACGCGGCGCCGAGGCGACCGCGCGGTTGCCCGTGATCATGGTGACCGCCAAGACGCAGAGCGACGACATCGTCGTCGCCCTCGATCGGGGCGCCAACGACTACGTCACCAAGCCCGTGGACCTGTCGGTGGCGCTCGCGCGCATCCGGACGCAGCTTGCACGCCGGCACGCCGAACTGCGGCTCGTCGAGAGCGAGGAGCGATACGCCCTGGCCGTCCAGGGATCGAACGACGGCCTGTGGGACTGGAAGATCGCGACCGACGAAGCCTATTTCTCACCCCGCTGCAAGGCCATCATGGGGCTCGACGACGAAGCGGCGTCGATGACGGCGAACGCGTGGTTCGACCGCGTGCATCCTGACGACTTCGGCCGGCTGCGGCATGCGCTCGACGGGCACCTGGCGGGCCTCACCCCGCAGTTCGAGAACGAACACCGCGTCCGCGTCAGCGATCAGCAGTACCGCTGGGTGCTGGCCCGCGGTGTCGCCGTGCGCGGGCCCGACCGGGCGCCGGTCCGCGTCGCGGGCTCGCTCACCGACATCACCGAGGGCAAGGTGGCCGACGCGTTGACGGGCCTGCCGAACCGGGTGCTGTTCCTCGACCGGCTGTCGTGGCTGCTCGAGCGCGAGGCACGCGATCCGGAGCGGCACTTCGCCGTGCTCTTCCTCGACCTCGATCGCTTCAAGGACGTCAATGACTCGCTCGGGCACCATGCGGGCGACCAGTTGCTGATCGAGGCGGCGCGGCGGCTCGATCGCGGCCTGCGGGGCACCGATCCCGCGTCGGCGGCGCGCCCGCGCACGGCGACGGCGTCGCACGACGTGCTCGCGCGATTCGGTGGCGACGAGTTCGCGATTGCGCTCGACGACGTCCGCACAGCGACCGAGGCCTCGCGCGTGGCCAAGCGGCTCGTCGATGTCATGCTCGAGCCGTTCCACATCGACGGACAGGAGATCTTCATCAGCGTCAGCATCGGCGTGGCGCTGAGTACGCCGGGCTGCACGTCAGAAGATCTGTTGCGCGATGCCGACACCGCGCTCTACCGCGCGAAGTCGGCGGGCCGCTGCCGGTGGGAGATCTTCGACGGCAAGATGCGCGACCAGGTCATCGAGCGTGTGAAGCTCGAGGCCGACCTGCGGCACGCCGTCGAGCGCGGCCAGTTTGCGCTGCTGTACCAGCCGATCGTGTCGCTGGCGGATCGCACCGTGAAGGGCTTCGAGACACTGTTGCGCTGGGATCACCCCGAACGCGGGCGCATCGCGCCGATCGACTTCATCAAGGTGGCCGAAGACACCGGGCTCATCGTGCCGATGGGGCTGTGGGTGGTCGACGAGGTCTGCCGGCAGATCCGCGAGTGGGAATCGACCGGCGTGATCGCCGAGCAGTTCACGGTGTCGGTGAATCTCTCGACGCGCCAGCTCGCGCAGGCCGACCTGGTCGATCGGGTCGCCGCCATCGTCCGTCACCACGGCGTGCAGCCGACGCGCCTCGAGTTCGAAATCACCGAATCGGCGATGATGGCCAACCCCGAGGTGGCGCGCCGGCTCGTGGGCGACATGAAGATGCTCGGCTTCCGCATCAGCCTCGACGACTTCGGCACGGGATATTCGTCGCTGAGCTACCTGCAGCACTTCGCGGTGGATCGGCTGAAGATCGACCGCTCGTTCCTGACCGACGCGACCACACCCGACTGGGAGTCGCACGGCATCATCGCGGCGGTGATCGCGCTGGCGCGCCACCTGCGCGCCGACGTCGTGGCCGAGGGCATCGAGACATCGTCGCAACTGGCGCGCGTCGAGGCGCTCGGCTGCGACTTCGGGCAGGGCTACTACTTCGCGCGCCCGATGCGCCCGAAGCCGGTCGCGTCGCTGCTCGAGATGGCACTACCACCCGCCGACGTCGCCTGACGCTCGCGCAGGCGCGGGATCGTGCCCCCCCCCGGTGGTGGCTGGCCAACGGCCACCGCGCACCATCGCCGGGGGTGCCGGCGCGTGGGTGTATCATCCCCGGCACCCGTGGATACCATCGCCAAGTCCCTGCACATCCCACACCTGTACGAGATCGTGGTGTTCCTGATGGCAGCGGTGGTCATCGTGCCGCTGTTCCAGCGCATGCGCGCCAGCCCCGTCCTGGGGTTCCTGTCGGCCGGCGTGATCATCGGCCCCTTCGGGCTCCGCATCATCCCCGACATCGAGGGCGTCACGGCCCTGGCCGAACTGGGCGTGATCTTCCTGCTGTTCACGATCGGCCTCGAGTTGTCGCTCGATCGCCTCAAGGCGATGAAGCGCCTCGTGTTCGGCCTCGGCACGCTGCAGGTCGTCGTCACCGGCGCGGTGGTGGGGCTCGCGGTCGTCGCCCTGGGCACGCCGCCGCAGGCCGCGGCCATCATCGGGCTCAGCGCCGCGTTGTCATCGACGGCCATCGTCGTGCAGATCCTGATGGAGCGGGGCGAGTTCGCCACACAGTACGGGCGTGCAAGCTTCGCGGTGCTGCTCTTCCAGGACCTCGCGGTCGTGCCGATCCTCGTGCTGATCACGATCTTCGGCGATCGTGAGCAGAGCGTCGCCGTCAACCTCGCCCTGGCGGTGGCCAAGGCCGTGGGGGCGGTCGGCGTCATCGTGCTGGCCGGTCGATTCCTGCTGCGGCCGCTGTACCGGATCGTGGCCGCCACGCGCAGCCCCGAGATCCTGATGGCGACGACGCTGCTCGCCATCCTCGTGATCGCGTCGATCACGGGGGTGGCCGGCCTGTCGATGGCCCTCGGCGCCTTCCTCGCGGGATTGCTGCTGGCCGACACCGCCTACCGGCACCAGATCGAACTCGACATCCAGCCGTTCAAGGGCCTGCTGCTCGGCCTGTTCTTCATCGGCGTAGGCATGCAGATCGACACCGGGGCCATCGTCGCGCGCCCCCTGGCGATTCTCGGCGCGGTGGTCGGGCTGACGCTCATCAAGTCGGGCGTGCTCGGCGGGCTGGCGCTCGCCTTCGGCCTCCCGCGGGGGGCGGCGATCCGCCTGGCGATGGTGCTCGGGGGGGGCGGCGAGTTCGCGTTCGTCGCGGCTGGCCTCGCGGTGGCATCGCAGGTGGTGTCGGCCGAGGCCGGACAGCTGCTGCTGATCGTGGTTGGCCTGTCGATGGCCCTGACGCCGCTGCTCTCGGCGCTCGCCGTGCCGCTCGAGCAGTATCTCGACAAGCGGACGGCACTCGCCGAGCAACGCGAACTCGACGCGACGGCGCACGCGGCCAACCACGTCGTGATCATCGGATTCGGCTGGGTGGGCCAGCTGGTCGCGCGGCTGCTCACGGAATGCGGCATCAGCTACGTGGCGCTCGACACCAACGCCAAGCGCGTGAGCACGCTGCACCGCAAGGGCGTGCCCATCTGGTTCGGTGACGGCACGCGATCAGATGTGCTGCACAAGGCCGGCATCGACACGGCGGCGCTGGCGTTGATCACGTTCATCGATCCGCGGCTGAGCGCGAAGGTCTGCGAGACGCTGCGCACGCACTGGAAGACGCTGCCGGTGTTCGCGCGGGCGCGCGACACGAATCATGCGCGCGAACTCGAGGCACTCGGCGCCACGATGATCGTGCCCGAGACGCTCGAGGCGAGCCTGCAGCTGTCGGCGCATGCCCTTGCGGTGATTGGCGTGGCGCGCAGCTCGGTCGAGCACTCGGTCGACAGCGTGCGCCTGGCCTACTACGCCGGCTCGCTGCAGCTCGCCGAAGACACCCTCAACGACGCCTGAGGGGTCACGTCTTTCATTGCAACATTATTCACGACCTGACCCCTCAGGCGACGCCGCCGGCCGCACGCACGCCGATACCACGACGCGCAGGCGCCGCCCATCACGCTGCTCCCGCCGTCGACGCCACGATGCGCGGGACGCGGGCTATGCGTTGTCGAGGTGAGCTTCGAGGCGCATCGGCACCGCTGCGAGCGCGCGCGAGATGATGCAGCCCGTCTTGGTGGCCTCGGCCGCCTTCTGGAAGTCGGCGTCAGCGATGCCGGGAACGACGGCGCGGGTCACGAGGTCGATTCCCGTGATCGCGAAGCCCTTCTCGCCCTTCTCGAGGTGGACGGTGGCGGTCGTGTGCACACTGGTGGGCACGTGGCCGGCCGTGCTCAACGCGAGCGACAGGGCCATCGAGAAGCAGCCGGCATGCGCGGCGCCGAGCAGTTCCTCGGGATTGGTCCCGGGCGCGCCTTCGAAGCGTGTGCCGAACGAGAACGGGCCCTCGAACGCCCCGCTTCCCAGCTTGATGTTGCCCTTGCCTGCCTTGAGATCGCCTTCCCAGCGCGCTTCTGCCTTGCGGTTCATGCCGTGCCTCCGAATCGGCCACCGACGTGCGGTGACGGGTGAGGGTGTCAGTTAATCACTCCCGGTGTGCCTCTGCCAACCGGCGTCGGCCCGGGCGGTGTCTCGTCGACGTCTGCGTGCACGATTGTCGCACCGACCGGGGCCATCGGCAGCGGTGCCGTATGATTGACGGCTTCGGATGAACGATCTCACCACCGGCCCGGTCACGCGTCACCTGCTCAAGACCACGAGCTTCATGCTCGTGACGATGGTCACGCAGACGCTATACGTGCTGGTCGATCTGTACTGGGTCGGCAGCCTGGGCAAGGAATCGGTGGCGGCGGTCGGCGTGGCGGGCAACCTCACGTTCGTGGTGCTGGGCCTGAGCCAGATGCTCGGCGTCGGCACGACGACGGTGATTTCGCACGCCGTGGGCCGGCGCGACGGCGACAGTGCGCGCCTCGCCTTCAACCAGTCGCAGGTGCTCTCGATGCTCGCGGGAGTCCTGTTCCTGGTGTTCGCGATGCTCGCGCGCGGCTGGTATACGCGCTCCCTGAGCGCCGATGCAGCCACGGCGGCGCTGGCAGACGACTACCTGCGCTGGTTCGTGCCGGCCATGGCCCTGCAGTTCGCGATCGTCGCGCTCGGGGCGGCGCTGCGCGGCATCGGCAACTTCCGTCCCGGCATGATCGTGTCGACCTCGACGGTCGTCCTCAACATGGTCCTGGCGCCGATTCTCATCTTCGGCTGGGGCACGGGGCATGCGTTCGGTGTGGCCGGCGCGGCCATCTCGACGCTCGTGTCGATCGGCGTCGGGGTCGTGTGGTTCATCGGGATCTTCGTCTACGGCGACTCGGTGCTGCGCTTCGACGCCACGCAGTGGGCGCCACGGCTGGCGATATGGAGGCAGGTGCTCACGGTCGGGCTCCCGCCTGGCGTGGAGTTCGGCCTGGTGGCCGTGTACCTGTTCGTCGTCTACACGGTGAGCCGTCCGTTCGGCGCCGAGGCGCAGGCCGGGTTCGGGATCGGGATGCGCGTCATCCAGGCCGGATTCATGCCCGTCGTGGCGCTGGGTTTTGCCGTGGCGCCGGTCGCGGGACAGAACGTCGGGGCCGGGCTGGCCTCTCGCGTCCGCGACACCTACCGCGCGGCCGCGGGCATGGCCATGGGCGTCATGCTGGTCGTCGCCGTAGTCTGCCAGGTGGCCGGACGCCAGTTGATGGGCATCTTCTCGAACGACGCCGGCGTCATCGCCGTGGGCGATGAATACCTGCACATCATGGCGTGGACGTTCGTCGCCTCGGGGCTGGTGTTCGTGTCGTCGAGCATGTTCCAGGCCCTCGGCAACACGATGCCCTCGCTCGTGGCCTCGGTCGTGCGCCTGCTCATCGTCGCGGTGCCGGCCTTCATCCTTGCGAGGCGACCCGACTTCAGGCTCGAGTGGGTGTGGTACCTGTCGGCCGGGTCGATCCTGGTGCAGGTCGTGCTCAGCCTGGTACTGCTGCAGCGCGCCTTCAGGCGCCGGTTCGGGCGGGCGCACGTCACGCCGGCAGGCTGACGACGCACCGGCGCGACCAATCTCCGACCGATCGAGTCCTTGACAGCGCCGCCAAAGGCGGCTTGACTCTTGGGAGCGTTGCCGCGCGGTGGCCGGCCGAGGTGTGTCGGCGGCGCAGGCGACCCCTGAAGATCGAAGGAGTCCTCCTATGAAACGACTGTTCGGACTCATGGCCGCCGCGGCATTTGCGCTCGTGGTGGGAACGCCGGCAATGGCAGCGGACCACGCAGCGGTTGGGTCTGACAAGTGCGCCAAGATGTGCCACAAGGTCGAGTACACGTCGTGGCTCGCCTCGAAGCACGGCACGTCGGCGA
>JAEUQQ010000495.1 GCA_016789685.1 Acidobacteriota bacterium
GAGTAGTACGTGGCCCCGTCGCTCTGGAAGCCCAGCGACGCGCGCGGGACGTTCACCGTCACCGCCATTCCCAGCAGCAGCAGGCCGATGAACGCGCAGACCAGGTAGCCGGGGTCGCGCCAGACGGGTGCGGGGCGTCCGCCGTCGATCATCACAGAGGCTCGTTCAGGAACCGCAGGTCGGCTGTCAGGATACCGTTCCGGTGGGTCGCGCGCGAGGTCGCGTGCAGCAAATCGTACAGTCGCTCCATCCTCCGCACGAAGACGTCGATCCCGTAGCGTGCCCCGGTGGCGCGCGCATGCGTCTCGAGGTGCGCGCGCAAGGTCGGCGTCGTCAGCACGCGGTCGATCCCGGCGGCGAGCGCCGCCCCGTCGCGTTTCGGCACGATGAGCGCATCGTCGCCGCTCGTCAGGATGTCGCTGAGGCCGTCGGCATCGGTCGCCACGATGGCCTTGCCCATGGCCAGCGCCTCGAACGCCGTCAGCGGCGTCCCTTCCCACAGCGAGGGGAACACCGCAACGTCGAACGTCGAGTACACCGCCGCCACATCTCGCTGGAAGCCCGCGAACAGCACGCGATCGCCAATGCCCAGGCTTCGTGCCTGCGCCTCGTGCTCGGCGCGCATCTCGCCCTCACCCACGATCACGAAACGCGCCGTCGGGTGCGTCGCCGCCAGGTGCCCGATGGCTTCGACGAAATACTGGTTGCCCTTCGACGGCATCAGCCGGGTCACCGTCCCGATGACCGGGGCATCGCCGGGCACACCCAGTTCGACGCGGGCGCGCGCGATCTCCTCGCACGACCGTGGCTTCGCGAACTCGTCGAGCGGCGCGCCGAGGTACACGACATGCGTGCGCTCCGCGGGGACGAGCCGCGCCCGCGTCGTGAACTCCGCGGTCGATTTCGACACCGCAATCGCGATGTCGGTGAACGGTGCCAGTGCCGTGTCGGCTACCTTCTGGAACAGCGGCGTGTCGGTGTGGTTCGCGTGCTCGTGCAGGACCGTCGGCAGCCGTCGGATCGCCGCGGCCGCGCGGCCGAACGTCGTCGCGCCGTACCCGTGCATGTGCAGCACGTCGGCCTGCTCGCGGTCGATCAGCTTGAGCAGGTCGGTCAGCGTCGCCGGATCGAACTTGCCGCGCGACAGGTAGCGCACGTCGATCCCGAGCTGCTCGAGCGTGTCTTCCGACAGGTCCTTCTTGCGCAGGCTGATGAGCGAGACGTGGTAGCGCGACGCGTCGAAGCGCGGCAGCATCCACGCGAAGAGGCGCTTCACGCCGTGCATGCGCGACCCCGGCCAGCCCAGGTGATCGCAGATGTGCAGCACGCGCAGGCGTCGTGGTGCCGATGTGTCGCTCACAGCATTCCCTGCTCGCGGTACCACTGCGCGGTGCGGCGGATGCCTTCCGGCAGGTCCACGGCCGGCGCGTAGCCCAGCTCGGTCCGCGCGCGGGTGGTGTCGAACGCGCGGCTCTTGGTGTAGAAGTCGACGCGCCGCCGGTACAGCGGCGGCTCGAGACGCAACGGAATGCAGACGGCCTCGCAGAGCGCGCCCGCTGTCCAGAACGGCCAGACCGGCAGGCGCAACCATGGTGGCGGCACGCCGAGTTCCGTCGCGATCATCGCGGCCAGCTCGTTCATCGTCGTGTAGCGCGGGCCGGCGATGATATACGTCCGGCCCGACGCCTCGGCACGCGTCCCGGCCAGCCGGAACCCCTCGATCAGGTCGCTCACGAAGGTGAGGTGATAGAACACCTCGCCCCCGCCGAGCATCGGGAAGGTCCGGCGCGCGATGCCGCGGAACATCTTGAGGAAGCGCGTGTCGCCCGGGCCGTAGATGCCGATCGGCCGCACCACCGACACGTCGAGGCCGATCGCGCGGCCGTGCTCGCGCGCGAGCGTTTCGGCCTCGAGCTTCGTGTCCTGGTACACGTCGCCGGGGCTGAACGGCGCCTCCTCATTTGCGGGTGGATTGACGATGTGCCCGTGGACCCCGCCGGTGCTGCAGTGCACCAGCCGACGCACGCCGGCGGCGCGCGCGCCGTCGAGGACGTTCCGCGTGCCATCGACGTTGATCGCACGATACGCCGCGTCGGGTTGTCCCGCTTCGCGGTACGTGGCCGCGATGTGGTAGACGACGTCGCACGCCTGGCAGGCCGCGGCCACGGCCGCCGCATCGACCAGGTCGCCAGGGACGATCTCGACCCCCAGCGCGCGCAACGCGGCCACGGCCGGCTTGTCGAGGCTGCGTGGCCGGACGATCGCACGCACCCGCTCGCCGCGCGCCACCAGCGTTCGCGCCATGTGGCCGCCGGTGAAGCCCGTGGCGCCGGTCACCAGGGCCGTCATCGCGCGGGCCCTGACGCCATCAGCTTCCGGTAGATGTCGCGCGTGCGCGCCAGGTAGACCTGGCGGCTGTAGCGTTCGTCCGAGAGGCGCTGCGCGCCGGCCGACAGCCGCGCCGCCTCGGACGGATCCTCGATCATCCGCGCGAGCCCCGCCGCGAGCCCCTCGGCCGTCGGATCGACGAGCAGCGCCGACTCGGCCGACAGCACCTGCGTGTGCGTGTGGAGGTTCGTCGCCACGATGGGCCGCCCCGACCGCAGGTACGAATAGATCTTGAGCGGCGTGTTGGTGCCCGAGATGCGGGGCGAGACCAGGAGGTCGCACGCATCGACGAAATGCGGAATCTCGTGCGGCGGGCGTTGCCCCGTGAAGACCACCGGCAACTGACGCTGCGCGGCCCGGGCCCGGTAGTCATCGACCTGCTCAGGCGAGCCGCCCACCACCAGCGTCCGCGCCGCGGGGTGCGTGCGCTGGAGGATCGCAGTCGCATCGAGCAGCAGGTCGAGCCCCTGGTACTTCTCGAACGTGCCGGTGTAGAGCACGAGGGGCGCCGCCGGATCGATGCCCCACTGCTGCCTGACGGCGGTGCGGCCCGGGCCGGGCGTCTCGTCGACGTCGCCGCCCATGACGTTCTCGATCAGCACCGCGCGATCACCGTGGCCCATGTCGACGACCGTGTCCTGCAGGGCCTGGCAGATCGTGATGACCGCGCCGGATCCGCCGATCATGAAGTCTTCGGCGCGCTGGAAGATCCCGCGCGCGAGCGCCGCCCCCGAGAACTTGAAGTTCGACAACTGCTGCGGCAGCGACGAGTGCATGTCGTAGAGGTGCGGCAGGCGCAGCCACCGCGCGAGCAGCACGCCGGGCACGCCCGCCTCCTCGTGCGAGTGAATCGCGTCGTACTGGCCGCGACGCGCGACGCCAAACGCCGTCACGCACAGGAACGCGTCGAGCACGATCTTCCGCAGCGAGGGCCCGATGGGGACCTTGCGGATGAAGGGCGGGCGCCACGACCGGATGATGCGCAAGCCCGGCAGTTCGACATCCTGGCCGATGGGATAGGTCACCAGGTCGACCTGGTGGCCGAGTTCGCCGAGGGCCTTGATGCGGTGGAACTCGCTGAACGGCGTGCCGCGCGGCTCGAAGAACGGCTCGGGCGCGAGCATCAGGATGCGCAGGGGACGGTCGGTTGGATGCACCACGCGGGCGTCGGGTCGCTGGAAAAGGGTGCCTCCGGCGAGGCTGCCGGAAGGCGAACGATCGCGGGATTGTAGTCAGCGCGACAATCCGGGGTCAACAAACCGGGGCTACAGGCGGCGCGGTGCCGGTCCGATACGAAAAGACGGACGCGGTGTCGTCCCTCCCCACGGCACCACCTTTGCCTGCAAAACGAACGGCTATGCTGAACCATATCGCTTCCCGTCGCTGGTCGCCGGCCCTGGTGGCCCTGCTCGCGAGCCTGTCGCTCGCCTGCGAGACTGCCAAGAGCGCCAATCCCCTCAGTCCCAACGTCGCGGGCCCGATTCCCGGCGTGAGCATCACCCCGCCGAAGCTGCTCGAGCCCGCCAACGGGGCCAAGCTGGCCGTGCAGACCCAGCCCATGGAGTTGCTGTTCGAGAATGCGTCGACGACCGGCGAGCGGCCGCTCTACCTCGAGGCCGAGGTCGCGACCGATGCGGCGTTCGCGAACAAAGTACACACGTCGGCACGACTTACACCCGGGACCAACGGGCGGACGGCGTACCGGCTGCCCGATGCCCTGCAGGCGGGACGCACCTACTACTGGCGCGGGCGCGCCGCCGACGGCGCCAACACCGGCCCCTGGGCGGGCGCGTCGAGCTTCGAGGTGCTGATCCCGAAGCGGATCGACACGCCCGTGCCACTGTCGCCCATCCGCCGCGAGGTCACGGCCAACAACACGCCCGAACTGGTCGTGCAGAACGGCACGGTCACCGGCGTGACCGACCCCGTCATCTACCGCTTCGAACTGACGCTCGACCTGAACTTCACGACGATCTCGGCGGTCGTGACCGTGCCGCGCTCGAGCGAGCTGAACACCCGTGTCACGCTGCCGGCGCTCCCGCTGGCCAGCACGTTCTACTGGCGCGTGAACGCCAGCGACGGGCAGCTCACGTCGGCGTGGTCGGCCATCCAGGCCTTCGTGACACCCACGCCCCCTGCGCCGCCGACCCCGACCCCGACACCGACGCCCACGCCGACCCCGACGCCGACGCCCACGCCGACGCCAACGCCTGGCAACCGCACGCCCGATCCGCCGGCCGGCCAGCGTTTGCCGCTGCCCAACATGTCGCACATCGTCGAGGAGATCGCGCGCGACTACCCGAACGCCTTGCGCAACTCCTGCCAGGAGCGCGGCGGCTCGTGGGAGTTCATGGATCGCCTCGTCGATCGCCTCAGGCAGTTCGACACTCGCTGGGGCTACAACGGCAAGCGCGGCAACAGCAGCGATCCGTCGCAGGACATCGTCGACTACCACTATGGGCGGGGCGCCGACGAAGGCAGCACCGAGGTCTACATCATCGACATCATGGGTGGGCACTGCGGATCGAACCCGACGCCCGCGTGGATCGACCAGACCCAGGCGACCGCCAACGCGGGAACGATCGGCCGCTGGACCGGCCGCGGACGCTTCTGAGGCGATGCGACGCCGCCGGGAACGGGTGCCCCCCGTTCCCGGCGACGCCCCGGCCCCGATAGCCGTTTTTGTCACGCCA
>JAEUQQ010000514.1 GCA_016789685.1 Acidobacteriota bacterium
CTGCAGCTGTTCTCGGTCGGCGTCTTCAAGCTGAACCTCGACGGCACGCTGCAGGTCGACCAGGCCGGCATGCCCATCCCGACCTACACCGAGGCGCAGGTCGCGGGCCTCTCGAAGGTGTTCACGGGGTGGACGTACTACCAGACGGTGCAGCCGTACAAGTTCTCGTCGGCACCGAAGGACTGGCTGCATCCGATGATGGCGATCGCCTCGGAGCACTCGACGGTCGAGAAGCCGCTGCTCGACGGCGTCGTGCTGCCCGCGGGCCAGACGCCCGAGAAGGACCTCGCCGACGCGCTCGACCTGATCGCGAACCACCCGAACGTCGGGCCGTTCATCTCGCGGCAGCTGATCCAGCGCCTGGTGACGGGCAACCCGACGCGTGGCTACATCCAGCGCGTCGCCACCGTGTTCAACAACAACGGCAACGGCGTGCGCGGCGATCTCGGCGCGGTGGTCAGGGCGATCCTGCTCGATCCCGAGGCGCGCAACCTCGCGCTCTCGCGCGAATCGACGTGGGGCAAGCAGCGTGAGCCGATGATCCGGTTCGTCTCGCTGGCGCGCGCCTTCACGGCCCGCGCGACGTCGGGCAAGTTCGCGGTGTGGAACCTGCAGAAGGACATGGGCCAGGGGCCGTTCCGCTCGCCCAGCGTGTTCAACTTCTTCGAGCCCAACTACCAGCCGCCGGGCCTGCTGCGCGATCTCGGCATCTACGCGCCCGAGTTCCAGATCACGACCGAATCGGCGGTCGTCACGAGCGCCAACACGCTGCGGTCGCTCATCAACGGCTGGTACGGCTGGCCGAAGGAAGACCAGTTGAAGCTGAACCTGGCCGCAGAGATCGCGCTGGCGCCGACGCCCGAACTGCTGATCGAGCGGCTCAACCGCCTGCTGTTCGCCGGCGGCATGTCGAACGAACTCAAGACGATCACGCTCGACATGCTGGGCGCGCTGCGCACGCGCACGCCAGACGCGCGCGTGAAGGCGGCCATCCTGCTGCTCACGCGGTCGCCCGAGTCCGTGATCCAGAAGTAGGTTGCGATGTCATCGCCCACGCACCGGAGCCGCCGCATGTCTTCGTCACGCCACCCCGCCGGTTCGCCGTTTCCCGACCGTTCGCGCCGCGACTTCCTGCAGGGCGCGTGCTCGGCCCTCGGGTACGGCGCCCTGATCTCGACCATCGGCGACCTCTACAAGGTCAACGCCTTCGCCGCCAGCGGCGACTACCGCGCGCTGGTCTGCGTCTTCCTCTACGGCGGCAACGACGCGAACAACCTCGTCATCCCGCGATCGCCGAGCGAGTACGCGCTGTACGCCGCCGCGCGCGGCAACCTCTCGCTGCCGTCTGACCAGGTGCTGCCGATCACCGTGCAGGAGGGCGATGGCCGCCTGTACGGCCTGCACCCGGCGACGGCCGGCCTGCAGCAGCTGTTCAACGACGGGCGCCTCGCCCTGATCAACAACGTCGGCCCGCTGCTCGCGCCGCTGACGCGGGCGCAGTACCGGCAGGGCGGCGCGGCCGTGCCGCCGTCGCTCTACTCGCACAACGACCAGCAGGTGCAGTGGCAGACGTCGGTGGCCGACAACGACACGGCGACGGGCTGGGGCGGCCGATCGGCCGACCTGATGCGATCGCTCAACGACATCGACTCGGTCTCGATGTCGATCTCGATCGCGGGCACCAACACCTTCCAGGTCGGCAAGGACGTGTTCCAGTACCAGGTGTCGCCCGGCGGCGGTTCGAGCCTCCAGGGCTACACGCCCTGGGCCGACGCCGAGTCGATTGCCCTGGATCGCGTGCTCGCGGTGCAGCACGTCAACGTGTTCGAGAACGCCTACCGCGAGAAGATGCGCCGCGTGCTCGACGCCGAACGCCGCCTGCAGGAGGCCGTCGCGGCGGCGCCCGCGCTGGCCACCGTCTTTCCGGGCAGTGGGCTGGGCAGCCAGCTCGCGACGGTCGCGCGCCTCATCTCGGTGCGTGAATCGCTCGGCCACCGGCGCCAGATCTTCTTCGTCGCCACCGGCGGCTTCGACACCCACGGCAACCAGCTCGCCTCGCACAGCGGGCTGCTGGGCGGGCTCAGCGCGGCCCTCGCGGCGTTCTACCAGGCGACGGTCGAACTTGGCATCGCGTCAGACGTGACGACCTTCACGGCGTCGGACTTCGGCCGCACGCTGGTCACCAACGGTGGCGGCTCGGATCACGGCTGGGGCTCGCACCACATGGTGATGGGTGGCGCGGTGCGCGGAGGGCGGATGTACGGCGCCTTCCCCGACCTGACGATCAACGGGCCCAACGACACCGGCGATGGCCGCTGGATCCCGACCACGTCGGTCGACCAGTACTCGGCGACGCTGGCGCGCTGGTTCGGCGTGGCCCCCAGCGATCTGCCGACCGTCTTCCCCAACCTCGGGCGCTTCAGTCCGCAGGGGCTCGGCTTCCTCGCCTAAGCCATCGATGCGCGCCGCGGCGGCGTCCCGTGTTCGCGGGACGTCGCCCTGGCGCGCGGCTGCCCGTCGTCGCCCACACGTTGCCGCGCCTGCAGCGGCCCTGTACGATGCGCGGATGGCGACGTTCCCCTACCTGCACCTCGACGTCTTCACCACCACGCCGCTGGCGGGCAACCAGCTGGCCGTGTTCCATGCGCCGGCGCCGTGGCCGGCCGACACGATGCAGGCGATCGCGCGCGAGATGGCGTTCTCGGAGACGACGTTCGTCGAGGCGCCCGAAACGGCCGATGCCCTGGCGCGCGTGCGGATCTTCACGCCTGGAGGCGAACTGCCGATGGCCGGACACCCGACGATCGGCACGGCGTTCGCCCTCGCGCACGTCGGACGCATCGCTCCCGCGACGCCGCGGATCGTGTTCGATCTCGGCGTGGGTCCCACGCCGGTCGCCCTCGAATGGCGCAACGAGACGCTCGTCCACGCGTGGATGACGCAGCCGCTCCCCACGTTCGGCGCAAGGTTCGACCAGCGGCCCGAGGTCGCCCTGGCCCTCGGCGTGCTCCCGGACGACCTGCACGAGGGCCTGCCGGTGCAGGTCGTCTCGTGCGGCGTGCCGTTCGCGTTCGTGCCGATGGCCTCGCGCGCCGCCGTCGATCGCGCCACGCTTGACCGCGCCCGGTGGCAGCGTGCCTGTTCCGCACACGGCCTCGCCGAGCACAAGGTGTTCGTGTTCACCATCGACCGGCGCGGCGACCCGACCGAGGTCTACAGCCGGATGTTCGCGCCGCTGGTCGGCATCGCCGAGGATCCCGGCACCGGCGGTGCCAGCGGCCCGCTGGGCGCCTACCTCGTGGCGCACGGCGTGTCGGCGGGCACGGCGCACCGCTTCGTCAGCCACCAGGGCGTGAAGATGCTCCGCCCGTGCCGCATCGACATCCGCATCGAGGCCGCCGCCGACCGGATCACGCACGTGCAGATCGGCGGCGTGGCGCGGGTGGCCGGCACGGCGTCGCTGATCCTCGACGATCCGTCGTAGGGCCCGCGCCGCCGGCAGGGTTCCGCGCCCGGTGGCCCGTGATACAGTCGGCACCGTGCGCGCCTCGGCCGTCACAGAATTCTCGCCCTATCTCACGTTCTCGCACGATGAATGGGCGAGGTTGCGAGCGGCCACCCCGCTCACCCTCTCGGAAGACGACCTGCGCCACCTGCGCGGCATCAACGACCAGCTGTCGCTCGAAGAAGTCGTCAAGATCTACCTGCCCCTGTCGCGCCTGCTGAACCTGCACGTGGCCGCCACGCAGGGGCTCTACCACGCGACGGCGCAGTTCCTCGGCGACAACCACGCCAAGGTGCCGTTCGTGATCGGCATCGCCGGCAGCGTCGCCGTGGGCAAGAGCACCACGGCCCGCGTGCTGCGCGAACTGCTCGCGCGCTGGCCCAATCACCCGAAGGTCGACCTGGTCACGACCGACGGGTTCCTCTTCCCGAACCGCACGCTGAAGGCGCGCGGCCTGATGGAGCGGAAGGGCTTTCCCGAGAGCTACGACGTCAAGCGCCTGATCAAGTTCGTCGGCGACGTGAAGTCGGGGGTCACCGAGGTCCACGCGCCGATCTACTCGCACCTGCGGTACGACATCGTGCCCGACGACTCGGTGGTGGTGCGCCAGCCCGACATCATGATCATCGAGGGCCTGAACGTGCTCCAGATCGGGGCCGTGCCGCACCCGATCAAGGCGCGCGTCTTCGTGTCGGACTTCTTCGACTTCTCGGTGTTCGTCGACGCGAAACCCAGCGTGATCGAGAAGTGGTACGTGAAGCGCTTCCTCACGCTGCGGCGCACGGCCTTCGCCAATCCCTCGTCGTACTTCCACCGGTACGCCTCGATGAACGACGCCGAGGCCGTCGCCAAGGCCCGCGACATCTGGGCGCGCATCAACGGGCCGAACCTGCGCCAGAACATCCACCCGACCCGCACGCGCGCCGATCTCATCCTCGAGAAGGGCCCGCACCACGACATCGCCCGCGTGCACCTGCGCAAGCTGTAGGACGCCCCGGGGCGACCGCCGCCTGCGCGGCCACGCGACCGGCGATGTCGCCGTGGAGGCGGCCACCGACGCACCCGGGTCGCGGCAGGCCCTGGCACGCCGGGTATACTGGCGCCATACGACAGGAGCGTCCGGGAACGACCGCGGCGGAGGAACGCCCCCCGTCCGGCGCGGCAGCGGGCATCGATCGCGCATGCACCAGCAGCAGTGGCAGCGAATCAAGGAGATCTTCGCGCTCGTCATCGATCATCCCGACGAGGGCCGCCGCGCGCTGCTCGACACCCTGTGCGACGGCGACGCGGCGTTGCGGCGCGAAGTGGCGTCGCTGCTCGACGCCCACGACGCCACCGAGCGGCCCCTCGAGGCCGACGCCTTTGGCTTCGGCGCGCGCCTGCGAGCCGAGGTGGGTGACTACGCGGGCCGGCCCTTCGGCGCCTACCGCATCGTGCGCGAGATCGGGCGCGGCGGCATGGGCACGGTGTTCCTGGCCGAACGCGCCGACGGGCAGTTCGAGCGCCAGGTGGCGCTCAAGGTCGTGCGGAGGAGCCTCGCCGACCCCGAACTCGAACGCCGGTTCAAGCGCGAGCGCCAGATCCTCGCCACCCTCACGCACCCGCACATCGCGCACCTGCTCGATGGCGGCGTGAGCGCCGACGGCGAGCCCTTCCTGGTGATGGAGTACGTCGATGGCGTGCGCATCGACGAATACTGCGCCAGGCATGCGCTGCCGACGCGCGCGCGGCTCAAGCTGTTCCTCAGCGTGTGCCGCGCGGTGGCCTACGCCCACGGGCAGCTCGTCGTCCATCGCGACCTGAAGCCCTCCAACATCCTGGTCTCGCACGACGGCGTGCCGAAGCTCCTCGACTTCGGCATCGCACGCCTGCTCGACCTCGGCGACGAGGGCGAGCACACGGCCACCCAGTACCGCGTGTTCACGCCCGACTACGCCGCCCCCGAACAGGTGCGCGGCGAACAGCAACTCACGCCGGCCACCGACGTCTACAGTCTCGGCGTCCTGCTGGGTGTGCTGCTCGGGATGCCGGCCTCGGCCCGCGCCAGCGCGACGCCGGCCTCGACACCGGAACCCGATCCCGCCGCCGCGGGCCGCACGCCCCAGCGCGACACGTCGCGACAGCAGGCGGTGAACCGGGAGCTGCGGAACATCATCGCGATGGCGCGGCGCGACGAACCGCAACGCCGGTACCCGACGGCCCGCGAACTCGGGCAGGACATCGAGCGGCATCTCGACGGCCTGCCGGTCGCCGCACAGCCCGACACGGTGCGTTACCGCGCCTCGAAGTACATCGAGCGGCGCCGGACGCCGCTCATGGTCGCGTTGCTCGTGATGGCGGCGCTGGCCACCGGGGTGATCGGTGCGCGGTACGTCGGGCGTTCCGACCTCCGACCCGACGCCCCTGCGGCCGGGCCTCTCGAGGGCGACGTGCCGCCGGGAACGCCGCTGCGCGACACGCGCGCGATCGCGGTGCTCCCGCTGAAGTCGCGCTCGGCCACCGCCGACGTCGCCGCCGACCAGGCGCTGCGTGTCGGCATGGCCGACGCGCTGGTCACGAAACTGGGCCAGGTGCGACAGCTCGCCGTCAGGCCCACGAGCGCCACGGTGCCGTATCTCGACCAGGACTACGACGCGGTCGCCGTCGGGCGTGCGCTCAAGGTCGACACGGTGCTCGAAGGGACGTTGCAGCGCGAGGGCAGCGGCTTGCGCATCCGCCTGCAACTGGTCAACGTCTCGAGCGGGCAGGTCGTCTGGGCCGAGACGATCGCGAGTGACATGGCCACCGTCCTGCGTGGCCAGGAATCACTGGCCAACCGCGTGAGCCACCTGCTGGCGCTCAACCTGTCGGGCAAGGACATCGGCTACGGACGACGCGCTGACGGGTCGACGAACCTGGCGGCGCAGGAGGCGTTCCTCCGCGGCAGCCTCGCACTGGCGACGTCGGTGCGCCAGTTCGCGGCCATCTTCGCCGCGCGCGACGCCTACGAGCAGGCCATCCGCCTCGATCCAGACTTTGCGCCCGCGCTCGCGGGGCTGGCCAACACGTATACCCTCGCGGGGTCGCTCACGCTGCTGGCGCCGCAGGAGGCCTACCCCAAGGCCGAACGCGCGGCACGACGTGCGCTGGAACTCGATCCCGACCTCGCGGTGGCGTACATCGCCCTTGCCGAAATCGAGGCCGACTACAACTGGAACTGGGCGGCGGCCGAGGAGAACAACCGCCGCGCGCTCGCCCTGGCGCCGAACAGCGCGCCGGCGCACCAGAGCTACGCGGAGTTCCTCGCGCGCATGGGGCGCTTCGCCGAGGCGTCGTCGCACGCCGACCTGGCGCAGCAGCTCGATCCCACGCGCATCAACTACCCCGCTGTCGGCGCCCTGCACGCGTACTACGAGCACCGGTTCCCCGACGCGATCGCGCGCGCCACGCGGGTGCTCGAGGCCGATCCCACCACGTACCTCGCGTATCTCTACCTCTCGGTGTCGCACGCGGCGCAGGGCCAGCACGCCGAGGGCATCGCGGCAGCCGAAAAGGCGTCGGCCCTGACGGGCGGCTCCACGTCAGACCTGTTCGTGCTCGCCTGCAACTACGCGGTGAAGAACGACCGCGAGGCCACGTTCCGCGTGATCGACCGCCTGCTCGCGATTGCGCGCGGGCGCTACGTCGACCCTTTCCTCTTCGTCGCCATCTACGCCTACCTGGGCGACCGGGATCGCGCCTTCGAGTGGATGGAGCGTGCCTACGCGGAGCGCTCGTACTGGATGACGTCGCTGCGCGTCCACCCGGTCGTCAACGCCCTGCGCGGCGATCCGCGTTTCGCGGTGATGATGCAGCGGATGAAGCTCGACTGACGATCAGCGCCGCAGCACGCGTCCGGGCAGCGCGTCGGTGAACGCCCCGCCCTCGTACACCACGGTGCCGTTGACGATGGTCGCGGCCACGCCTTCGGCCAGTTGATGGGGATCGACGTAGGTGGCCGCGTCGCGCACGGTCGCGGCATCGAAGACCACCACGTCGGCAAATGCCCCGGCGCGCAGCGTGCCGCGGTCGGCGATGCGGAAGACGAGCGCTGGCAGGCTCGTCATCGAGCGCACGGCCTGTTCGAGCGACACGACCCTGCGTTCGCGCACGTACCGCGCCAGCTTCCGCGCGTGCGCGCCGTAGTTGCGCGGATGCGGCTTGCCCTCGCCCATCTTCACCAGCCCGCCATCGCTCGACGTCATCGTCCACGGCTGGCGCATGATGTGCTCGATGTCCTCGTCTGACATGTTGAACGACACGATCGACACGCTGCCGCGTGACACGAGCGACACGACCGCCTCGTCGGGCGGCACCTGGAGCTGTGACGCGATGTCGGCGAGCGACTTCCCCTCGTAGGCCCGGTTCGGGGCGTAGACAGCCACGACGAGCGATGCCGCGCCGCCGCGCCGCTCGATGTTGCGCCGGATCTCGGGCAGCATCCGCGCGCGCGCCGCCGCGTCGGCCAGCCTCGCCGTCGTGGCCTCGTTGCTGCCCGCCTGGACCCACCGGGGCACGACGGCGCCCATCAGGCTCGTGGACGAGGCCTCGTAGGGATACTGGTCGGCAAACACCTGCACGCCGCGGGCGCGGGCGCGCTCGATGCGCGTCGTGCACGCCACCGCCAGGCCCCACGTGTTGATGCCCAGCGCCTTCATGTGCGACACGATGCCGACCGTGCCCGTGGCCTCGGCGATGCGGATGATCTCGTCAACCGACGCCACCACGCCCGCGCCGTAATCGCCCTCGTCGCGAACGTGGCTCGTGTGCACGCCGCCGTAACGTGCGACGACCGACATCAGGTCGATGACCTCCTCGGTCGGCGCAAAGCTGCCCGGCGCGTAGAACAGGCCCGACGACAGCCCGAAGGCGCCCTGCTCCATCGCCCGCTGCACGAGCGCGCGCATCTTCGACAACTCGTCGGCGGTCGCGGCGCGGTCGGCCATGCCCATGACGGCCTCGCGCACCTGCCCGTGCCCGATCAGTTGCGCCACATTGACGCCAAGGCGCCGCGCCTCGAAGCGCGCGCGCTGCGTGGCGAGGTCGATCGGACCGCCCCCGTCGGGATTCACGAAGAGCGTGGTGACGCCCTGCGCGAGCAGCGGCCTGGCCTGCTCGAGGCCCTCGCGCGTCAGCCCTTCGCCGGCGTGCGAATGCACGTCGATGAAGCCGGGGGCGACGAAGCGATCCCGCGCGTCGATGGTGCGCGCGGCCGGTGCATCCGCGAGGTCGCCGACGGCGGCAACGCGGTCACCGCGAATGCCGACATCGGCGCGCACCCACGGATTGCCGGCGCCGTCGAGGACGCGCCCGTTCCTGATGACGAGGTCGAAGGCCTGGGCGGCGGGCTGGGCCTGGGCGGCCTGCGCGCGCGGGGAGTCGTTCCGGGCGCGCACTGCCGGCATGGTCACCGCCAGCACGGCCACGACCGTGAGCACACATGAGGTGCGACGCATGCGCGCCATTATGCGCCACCCGGCGCCGTTGCGGCGCCCGTGGCGTGCAGCAGGGCCCGTCGGTGTCAGGCGGCCTACACGCCCGATGACGGCACCGCGACCGCGTCACCCGCGACCGCCCGTCGCCGCCGCAGGCGCTCGACCACGTCGTCGAAGACCGAGTACGCCACGGGCGTCACCAGCAGCGTGAGCCACAACGACAGCATCTGCCCGCCGATCACGATGACCGCGATCGTCCGGCGTTCCTCGGCCCCGGGGCCGGTGCCGACCGCCAGCGGCAGCATGCCTGCCACGAGCGACAGGGTGGTCATCAGGATGGGCCGCAGACGGTCGCGGTTGGCCTGCATGATCGCCTCGAGCCGCGGCAGGCCGCGGCCACGCAGCGTGTTCATGTGGTCGATCTGCAGGATGGCGTTCTTCTTGACGACCCCGAACAACACCAGCATGCCGAGCGCCGAGTACAGGTTGAGCGTGTTGCCGGTGGCCCAGAGCGACAGCAGGGCAAACGGCACGGCGATCGGCAGCGACAGCAGGATCGTCAGCGGGTGCACGACGCTCTCGAACTGCGCCGCCAGGATCATGTACATGAAGGCGATCGACAGGAGGAATGCGAAGGCGAACTCGCGCCCGGTGCGCTCGAGTTCGCGGCTGCGGCCGGTCACCGCGGTCGAGTAGGCGGGCGGCAGGTTCATGCGCGCCACCTCGTCGCGGATGGCCTGGATGCGATCGCCCTGGGCAAACCCTGGTGCGACGCCAGCGCGCAGGCTCACCTGCCGCTGGCGGTCGAGGCGATCGATGCGCGACGGGCTGGCCGTCGACACGATCGACACGAGGTTGTCGAGCCGCACGAGGCCGCCGCCGGCGCGCGAGACGTAGAGGCGCTCGATCGTCTCGCGGTCGTTGCGGTCGCCATCGGCGAGGCGCAGCTGCACGTCGTAGTCGTCGTTGACGCTCGCGTCGCGGAACCGCGTCACCTCCTGGTCGCCACCAACCATCAGGCGCAGCGCCGCGGCGATGTCCTGCGTGTCGATGCCGAGGTCGGCGGCGCGCGCGCGGTCGATCTGCACCCGGAGTTCTGGCTTGTCGAGCTTGAGCGTGGTGTCGGCATCGACGAGCCCGAGTTCGTCGCCCTTCTCGCGCAGCGCCTCGGCGTACCTCGACAGCGCCTCGAGTTCGGGACCGCGGATGGCGAAGTCGATCTCGGCCGGCCCGCCGCCGATGTTGAACGCCTGGATGTTGCGCACGGCGATCCGCAGGTCCTTGAACTGCCGCATCTTCGCGCGCAGGCGCTGCATCAGCTCGCGCTGCGAGTAGTTGCCGCGGAAGGCCTCGAGCGGGTCGAGTCGCACGATCCCCGCGACCAGCCGCGCGAACGAGAACACGCGCTCGTCGTGCGGGGCGATGCGCACGTAGAGCGACCCCTGGTTGACGCCGCCGATGAACGAGCTGCCGACCGACGCGAGGACGACGCGCACGCCGGGCGTGCCCGAGACGGCCTTCTCGACGGCCTCGAGCGCGTCGTTCATCGCCGCGAGGCTCGTGCCCTCGGGCGCGGTCACCTGCATCTCGAACTCGGCCTCGTCCACGTCGCTCGGGATGTACTCCTGGCGCACCAGGCCGTAGAGCGGGAACGCGGCGAGCGCGACCACGGCCGCCACCGTCATCACCGTGGCCCGGCGCTCCATCGCCCCGGCAAGCAGCCACGTGTAGAAGCGATCGATCACCGCATAGAACCCCGACCGCGACGCGTGGCCGTCGTGGCCGAGCGATTCGCTCGACGTGAGCAACCGGGCGCTCATCATCGGGGTCAGCGTGAACGACACGAGCAGGCTGACGAGAATCGCCACCGCGGCCGTGAGGCCGAACTGGTAGAGGAAGCGCCCCGACACGTTCGACATGAACGACACCGGGACGAAGATCACCGCCAGGCTCAGCGTGGTCGCGAGCACCGGCAGCGCGATCTCGTCGGTGGCCTCGCGCGCCGCGTCGAAGGGCCCGAGCTTCTTCTCTTCGACGAAGCGGAAGATGTTCTCGAGCACCACGATCGCATCGTCGATCACGATGCCGACCATCAGCACCAGCGCCAGCATCGTCACGCTGTTGAGCGTGAAGTCGAGCGCCTTCATCATCCCGAACGTCGCGATGACCGAGCACGGGATCGCGATGCCCGCGATGATCGTCGCGCGCCAGTTGCGCATGAAGACGAACACCACCAGGCACGCGAAGATCGACCCCAGCACCAGGTGCAGGTTGATCTCGTGCAGGGCGGCGTAGATGTAGCGCGACTGGTCGCGGATGACGTTGAGCTTCACGTCGGCCGGCAGCGCCGCCTGCACCGAGGCCATCGCCGCCTTGACCGCTTCGATCACCGCGACGGAGTTCGTGCCCGACTGCCGGCGCACCTCGAGGATCACCGTCGGCACGCCGTTGAGGCGCGCCAGCGTGCGCTGCTCCTTGGTGCCGTCTTCGGCCCACCCGACATCACGCACGCGGACCGGAGCCCCATCGACCGTCTTGACGACGAGGTCGTTGAAGTCGCGCGGATCGACCACGCGCCCCATCGTCCGCAGCGTCTGCTCGGTGGCCAGCGCGGTGACATTGCCGCCTGGCAGGTCGGCGTTCTGGCGATCGAGCGCATTGCGCACGTCGCTGATCGGCAGCCTGTACGCCGCGAGGCGCTCGGCATCGACCCACACGTTGATCGCACGCTCGAGGCCGCCGACCGGCGTGACTTCGCCGACGCCGTTTGCCCGCTCGATCCCGCGCTTGACCACCTTGTCGGCGATCTCGGTCAGCTCGCGCAGCGGACGCTCGGCCGCCACCGCGATCGTGACCACCGGCGACGCGTCGTTGTCGACCTTGGCGATGTTGGGCGGCTCCGCGTCGCGCGGCAGCTGGTTCACGATCGCCGAGACCTTGTCGCGGACGTCCTGGGCCGCCACGTCGATGTCGCGGCTCAGGTCGAACGTCACCAGCACCAGCGACACCCCTGGGCCAGAGACCGAACGCAGTTCGCTGATGCCGCTGACCGTGTTCACGGCTTCTTCGACGCGCTGCGAGACCTGGACCTCGATTTCCTCGGGCGACGCGCCCGGCAGCACGGTGCGCACGCGGAGCGTCGGCAGGTCGACCGAGGGGAAGCGGTCAACGCCCAGGCCCGTCCAGGCCGCCGCGCCGACGACGACGAGGGCGAGCACCAGCATGCTGGCGAAGACTGGCCGGCGAATGCAGAGCGCCGCGAGTGCGTGCATGGAATCCGTCCCGCGTAGAAGCTGAAATCAGCGCGCCACGCTGACGGGCTGGCCGCCAACGAGCGCGCCGGGCTCGACCACCACGGCATCCGTCGCGCCGAGCCCGCTCAGCACCTCGACGCGATCCGCCGATTTCCGGCCCACCTGGATCCGCTTTTCGACGGCCTTGCCGTCGGCCACGACAAACACCTTGTCGAGTCCCGCGAACGTCACCACCGACGACGCCGGCACGAGCAACGCGGGCGCGTCGGCATCGACCACGATCGTGGCCTTGGCGAAACTGCCCGGCCGGATGCGTGCGTCGCGGTTCGGCACCTCGGCCTCGACGAGTAACGTCCGGCTGCCCTCGGCAATGGCGGGGCTCAGCCGCTGGACGGTGCCTTCGTAGACGGCGGGGTCGCCATCGACCGACACGAGCACCTTCTGGCCGCGCACCACGCGCGGAGCCTCACGCTCGGGCACGTCGAGGCGCAGGCGCAGCGGGTCGACACGGACCAGCGTTGCGATGGGCGTGCCGACGCCGACATACTGGCCGATGGCCGCCGTGCGTTCGCGGATCATCCCGCCGAACGGTGCGGTGAGCACGGCGTCGCGCGCCTGCTGGCGCGCCAGCTCGAACTCCGAACGGCGCTGCGCGACGAGCGCCTGCCGGTTCCGCACTTCCTCGATGGCGTCCTGGTAGCGGCCCTCGGCCACCTTGAGCGCCGCATCGGCCGTATCGAGTTCCGAGCGCGCCGACAGCCCGCGCGTCACGAACGTCTGCAGGCGCTCGCGACTCAGCTGCGCCTCGTCGAGCACCGCGCGGGCCTGGCGCACCACGGACGTCGTCAACGGATCGACCGCATCGCTGCTGCCGGCAGGGTCGAGGCCCAGGCGGGCCCGGGCCTGCTGCAGCGCCGCCTCGGCCTGGCCCACGCGCAAGGCGAAATCGGTCGTGACGAGCTGCGCGACGGGTTGCCCCTCGGCCACGCGGCTGCCCAGGTCAACGAGGATCTGCTCGATTCGCCCCGTGACCTTGAAGCTGAGCACGGCCTGCTCTTCGGCCGCCAGCGTCCCGCTCACCTGGATGGACTCTGCGAGCGGCGCGCGCGCCACGGCCGCGAGGCGCACCTCGCGCGCCGGCGACGCCGACGCCGCCGCGCCGGGGGGCACGGACGAACCTCGACTGCAGGACGCGCCCGCAACCGCGCACAGGAACACGGCACACGCGAAAGGACGAGACATGGGTGGTAGCCTGGCTTACGCCGGAGGCGGGCAGATCGCTTACCCGGAGCCCGGCCCATGACCACGGGACCCAGCTCGTGAGATAGTCGATTTCCGATGACGCCGACTTCTCAGACGCCGCCGCAGCCCGGCACGCCCCCGCCGACCTGGCGGGCGCGCCTCTGGCGCCACCAGGAATGGTTCTGGTGGGCCCTCCTGCTGACGGTGCTGGTCTACATGCAGTGGCCGATGCTGCGGGGCTACTACTTCAAGGTGAGCGGGGCGATCGCCCCGCCGACAGCGATCGCGTGGCACACCGACATCGCGGCCGCGCTGGCCGAGTCGAAGAAACTCAACCGGCCCGTCCTGCTCGATGCCGGTGCCGACTGGTGTCCGCCGTGCATCACCATGAAGCACGATGTCTGGCCCGATCCCGAGGTGACGCGCCTGGTCGGCGCGGGCTACATCCCGCTGCTCATCGATGTGGATCGCCAGCCGGCGATTGCGTCGCGCTACGACATCGCGACGATTCCCGCCGTCATGCTGCTCGACAGTGATGGGGCCGTCCTGCGACGCGCCGGTTACCTGCCGCGCGCGGGGATGGTCCGCTTCCTCACCGACGCGACCTGGGACGACTGAGGCGGTTGAGACGACGGGTTCCGGGCGCTGGCCGCGGAACCCGTTGATGCAGACGACGTCAGGCGGCGTCTTCGTGGACGTCGTGCGCCGGCGCCGCTGCGGGTTTCTGCGTGGCGGTGGTCGGCTCGCCGAACATGCCGGCCAGCTCGCCGGCAATGGCGTCGAGTGACAAGGCCTGGGCGCGCAGTTCCTGCGCGGCCGCCGCACTCTCTTCGGCCGTGGCCGCATTTGCCCGGCCGAGTTCGTCGAGCTCGAGCACCGAGGCCGAGGCCTCGTCGATGCCACGCCGCTGTTCGCCCGACGAGTGGGCGATACGATCGACCAGGCCCGTCAGCTCGCGGACCTCGGTGACCAGGGCCTCGAGGTTGGCCTGCAGGTCGCCCGTGATCGAGGCGCCGCGCCTGCCGTTGGCGATCGTCTCTTCGATCTTCTCGGCCGTCTCGCGCGCGGCCTCGGCGCTGCGCTGCGCCAGCGACCGCACCTCGCCGGCGACGACGGCAAAGCCGAGCCCGGCGTCACCCGCGCGCGCGGCTTCGACCGCGGCGTTGAGCGCGAGCAGGTTGGTCTGGAGCGCCATGCCGTCGATCACCTTCACGATCCGGGCAACGTTGTCGCCCGAGTGGGTGATGCCCGCCATGGCCGAACTCATCTCGGACATCGCCGTCGCGCCCGAGTCGGCGGCCTTCCGCGACGCCGCCGCCAGCGTCGCCGCGCTGGCGGCCGCAGCCGCGTTCTCGCGCGTGACCTCTGCCACACCGGTCAGCGCGGCGGTGGCTCTCGCCGACGCCTCGACCTGCGTGGCCGAGGCCGACGCCAGGTGCTGGCTGGCATCGGCCACCTCGTGCGACGCGGTCGACACGAACCCGGCAGCCTCGCCGAGCTGCTGAACGAGTTGCCCGACGCGCCCCGACAGCCGATGGGCAATGCGCATCCAGAGCAGGGCCCCTACGAGCAGTGACCCGGCGGTGATGATGACGAGCAGCCACTTCGTGGCGCGGGCCGAGGCCTGCATGGCCTTGCCGGCCGCAAACAACTCATGCTCGGGCACCCGGATCGCGATGACCCAGTCCGACGGCTTGAAGTAGCGGAACTGCATGGCCCACGGCTCGCGCACCCCGTCGGCCTCGGCGAGCACGACCGTGTGTTCGCCGCTCGCGCCATCGCCGAGGGCCAGCGCCTTCTGCACGACCGCCTGCACCCACTTCTGGCCATCGGCATCGGCCGCGTCCCACTGTGCCGTGCCATCGCTCTTGCCATCGGGCGAGAGGACCATCAGGCCCTTCTGCGCCCCGCTCGCGTTGAGCACGAACGCGCGGCCGTGGTCGCCGAACCGGATCTTCGCGATCTCGGCGCGCAGGCGATCGGTCGCCGCCTTCTCGGCGACGCCGACGAACAGCATCCCGACAATCGCGTTGCCCGAGCGGATGGGCTCGTAGGCGGTGACGTAGTAGCCGTCGACGACGAGGGCGCGGCCGACGAACGTGTCGCCGCGCAAGACGGCCTGCACGACCGGCGACGTGGTGCCATCGGCGTTGCGCGCGGGGATGTAGGTCCCGATGGCGCGCTTACCGTCCTTGCCGATGACGCTGGTGGCGACACGGAGCATGTCGCCGGCCTCGTTCATCCGCTGGAAGATGGTGGCGCGCGAGCCCGTGATGCCCTCGATCTCGTCAACGATCGCCGACCTGACCTTGGGGTCGGCATTCGCTGCCAGCGCAGCACCGCCAATGCGCGCGCCGGGCAGGGTGACGGGCGCCGAGGTGCGCGAGACCTGGTCAATCGCGGTCCACGACACGGCGGGTCCGGTGAACGACACGCCACCGCCGCGTTTCACCGTATCGCGGGCCACGCTGAGCGACTGCCGGCTGAGCTGCTCGAGCGCGTCCTGGTAGACGTGACTCGCCGTGGTGGTGAGGTCGACGACCTGCCGCAGGCCGTCGTGTGCCATCACCTCGCTCGAGGCGTGCGCGTCGCGCGCGGCGCGACTGGTGACGAGGTCGATGGCGCCACCGAGAATCAGCAGGGGCGCAGCAGTCATCACGGAACCAATGAGCAGGAGGCGACGCGAAAAGGTCATGGCCAACACCGTCGAGCGTGCGGGGAGTCCCACCTCGAAACCCCACCGGCAGCAGTTGCTGGCGGGGGAAGCGGTGACCGGGGGGGCCGGGCACACGACGGCGCCGACCCGCGATGGGGGCGAGGGGCGGAACCGCGCTTCCCGCAACTAATCGGCACACGGACGAGGTCGCTTGAACCCGGCGCCTCGCGCCGGGTGGCTGCCGTCAGGGCCGCAGGCGCGAGAGCTTCTGTTTGAGCTGGTCGGCCGCTGCCGGCGACGCCGCGCCCGTACGCGTGGCCGCTTCCCACGACCCGTACGTCGGGTTCGGAATCATGATCCAGCGCGATCCCCACCACGCGTCATACGCGGCCACCCGGGCCTGGCGCTCCTCGATCGTGCCGCGCGCGTTGGGCAGGAAGTCGCCGAGGTCGTCGCCGAGCAGCATCAGGATGCGGAAGTCGCGGGCCACGACCGAGCGGCGCGCGGCCTTCTCGCTCGACTCCCACTCGGGCCGTTCGCGGCGCATGAGCAGCGTGTCGCGCGTGGCGTCGAGCGGGAATCCGAGCCGCGTCATGTCGTCGCGCGTGGCCGGCTCGAGGTCGGCGTTGCGGTTGGTGATGAAGAACACGGTCACGCCCTTCGCGCGGGCGTACTGCGTGAACGCCACGGCCCCGGGCACGGCGCCGGCCTTCCGCTCGTTCACCCACACCTTCCACGTCGCATCGTCGTAGGTACCACCGGCGGTGAGCAGGCGCGCCTGGTAGGGGGTGTTGTCGAGCACGGTCTCGTCGGCATCGAGGATGATCGCGGGCGGCAGGCCCGACACGTTCTGGCCCTGCTGCTCGATCGCGGCGGTCACCGTCGGGTCGGCCAGGGCCCGATCGAGTTGCGCGGTGGCGAGGCGGTAGGCCTGGCTCGCCGAGGCGTGGTACTCGATGGCGGTCTGCATCCAGAGCGTCGCGTCGAGGTTCTCGTAGGTCCGCGCGGTGGCGGCCGTGGCCGCAGCCGCTGCGGGCGTCGCCGGCCCGGGCGCCGGGGGCGCTGTGCGCGCCGCGCATCCGCCCATCACCATCGCCAACACGACTGCTCCGACACGGGCGGCGCCAACCATCGACTGCTCCTTTGTGACGCGGGCACGACGACCCGCGGCCGGGCCCATTATGCGACGAGCCGCCCCGGCCCGGGCTGCGATATCCTTCCCCGCATGACCTGCCCGAACTGCCGTGGGGCCATGGCGCCCCAGACCTACGAGCGCACCTACGGCCAGTCGGTCACGGTCGACGTCTGCGATGCCTGCCAGGGCATCTGGTTCGACGACATGGAGATGCTCCAGTTGTCGCCCGGCGCGACGCTGGCGCTGTTCCGGCACATCCAGGAGTCGGCCAGCACGGCGCGGCATCCGCTGTCGGCGACCCTGGGATGTCCGCGCTGCCCGCAGCGTCTCGACGAGGCGCACGACATGCAGCGGAACACGCGGTTCACCTACTTCCGTTGCGCGGCCGGTCACGGGCGCTTCACGACGTTCTTCCAGTTCCTGCGGGCGAAGAACTTCGTGCGGAGCCTCACCGCGAAGGAGATCGCGGAACTGCGCCGCCACATCCGGCAGATCAACTGCGCGAACTGCGGCGCCCCGGTCGACATCAATGCCGACACGGCGTGCCGCTTCTGCCAGACGCCGGTCTCGATGCTGGATCCCGACCAGATGCGTGCCGTCGCGCTCGAGTTGCACCGTGCCGACACGCAGCGCACGGTCGATCCGAGTTTCCCGCTGCAGATGCTGTCGGAGCGCCTGCGCGTCGAACGCAGCTTCGGCACGTCGGGCGACAAGGACTCGCTGCTCGCGATGCTCGGCCAGCGCGGCCACGGCACGCTGGTCGACGTCGGCATGGGCATCCTCGGCGCCCTCTTCAAGACCCGCCTGTGACGGCGGGGTCACATCTTTCATTGCAGCATTTTTCAAGACCTGTCCCCGCACGGTGACCGGCGGGGTCACATCTTTCTTCATCACTTTTCGCACGCTCTGGCCCCGCGAGAGGCCCGCCGCCCCGGTCATCCGGCCGCACGGCCGCGGCAGCGCAACCATGGCACTGTCGATTCCGGCCGCCCTCGAACGACCAGTGTCTGAGCCCGGCTCCCCGGTACCTTTGCGGCGCCCGGGGCATCGAACACACCAGCCCCCTCGAACCAAGGAGCGTTTCGCCCGACGATAACCTCGTCAATTCACACAAGTTATAATCGTCGGCTCGCGAGTGCACCGGCCGTCGGACCCGCACCGCCATCGCCGGACTGCCACCGGCACAGGACCCCCATGTCTCGTGAAGTCTCTGCCCTGTTCCTCTTGTCGACTACCCTGCTCGCCGCCTGCGGAGGCACCACCGCCACACCCGCCGCCCAGGGTGGGATGGGCGCCATGCCCCCCGCCGACGTCCAGACCGTGACCCTCGCCGCGACCCCCATCGCGCAGACGTCCGAGTACGTCGGCACCGTCCGCTCCCTGCGCTCGACTACCGTCCAGCCGCAGGTCGAGGGCATCGTCCGCCAGATTTTCGTGAAGGCCGGCGACCGCGTCCGCGCCGGTCAGCAGCTCCTCCAGATCGATCCCGATCGCCAGGCCGCCAGCCTCAACGCAACCGAGTCGCAGAAAGCCGCGCGCGAGTCCGAGCTGGCCTTTGCGCGCCAGCAGCTGCAGCGCATGCAGAAGCTGCACGACGCCGGCGCCGTCAGCCGCGCCGAGCTCGAGCAGGCCGAGAACGCCCAGCGCACCGCCGAGGCGCACCTGGCGGTCATCGAGTCGCAGATCCGCGAAACCCGCCTCCAGGTGCAGGACTACCGCGTCCGCGCCCCGGGCCCGGGCAGCATCGGCGAGATTCCGGTGCGCCAGGGCGCGCGCGTCACGCCGCAGACCGCGATCACCACGATCGACCAGGCCGAGGGGCTCGAGGTCTACGTCAATGTGCCGCTCGAACGCGCCACCGCGCTCAAGACCGGCCTGCCCGTCGAGTTGCTCGGCCCCGACGGTGAGGTGCTCGCCACCAATCCGGTCACCTTCATCGCCCCGCGCGCCGACGATGCGACGCAGTCGGTCCTGGTGAAAGCACAGCTCCGGCAGGTGCCGCCTGGCACGAGGGTCATGCAGTACGTGCGCGCGCGGATCGAGTGGAACAACGACCCCGCGCTGTCGGTGCCCGTCGTCGCGGTGAGCCGCGTCAGCGGCCAGTACTTCGTGTTCGTCGCCGCTGCGGGCGAGCAGGGCACGGTGGCGCGCCAGACGCCCGTCACGCTCGGTGACGTCATCGGCGATGCGTACCTCGTGCGCGGCGGCGTGAAGGCCGGCGACAAGGTGATCGTGTCGAACCTCCAGAAGATCGGCGATGGCGCGCCGGTGAAGCCGGTGTCGTAATGTTCGTCGACACCTTCATCAAGCGTCCCATCCTCGCGTCGGTCTGCTCGCTGGTAATCATCCTGGCGGGCGCGCTCGCGATCCCGACCATGCCCGTGGCGCAGTTCCCACAGGTGGCGCCACCGCAGGTGCAGGTCCTCGCGGTGTACACCGGCGCCAACGCCGAGACCGTCGAGACCGCCGTCACCACGCCGCTCGAGCAGGCGATCAACGGCGTCGAGGGCATGCTCTACATGTCGTCGTCGAGCAGCAACAGCGGCGTGAGCCAGATCAGCGTCACGTTCGACGTGACCCGCGATCCCGACCTCGCCGCCGTCGACGTCCAGAACCGCGTCAACCAGGCGCTCGGCCGCATGCCGGGCGAAGTGCGCCAGACGGGCATCGCGGTGCAGAAGGTCGCGACCAACTTCGTGATGGGCGCCGGCGTGTTCTCGGAGTCGGCCGCGTACGACTCGCTGTTCCTGTCGAACTACATCGACGTCTACGTCAAGGACGCGCTGAAGCGTGTCCCGGGCGTGTCAGAAGTGATCATCTTCGGCGAGCGCAAGTACGCGATGCGCCTGTGGCTCGATCCCGTGCGGCTCGCCGCGCGCGCGATCACGGCCGGCGACGTCGTCAACGCCCTGCGCGAACAGAACGTGAACGTCGCCGCCGGCAGCATCGGCGAGGCGCCGGCCCGCGAGGGCCAGACGTACCAGATCAGCGTCCGCGCGGCGGGACGCCTGCGCGAGGCGCACGAGTTCGAGAACATCATCGTCAAGGCGGGCCAGGGCGGCGCGCTCGTGCGCGTCAAGGACGTCGGCTCGGTGGAACTCGGCGCGGAGACCTACGCGTCGACGCTGCGCTTCAACGGTTTCGACGCCGTCGGCTTCGGTGTCATCGCCCTGCCAACGGCCAATGCCCTCGACGTCGAGGAAGGCGTCGTCAACGAGCTCGAGCGCCTGAAGACCAGCTTCCCGCCAGGCATGCAGTACCGCGTCGCCTTCAACACGACCGACGTCGTCGACGAGTCGATCCGCGAGGTGGTCTGGACGCTGGCCGAGGCCATCGGCCTCGTCGTGCTCGTGATGTTCTTCTTCCTCCAGAGCTGGCGCGCGACGCTCATCCCCACCCTCACGCTGCCGGTGTCGCTCATCGGCGCGTTCGCGTTCGTGAAGCTGCTCGACTTCTCGGTCAACACGCTCACGCTGTTTGCCATCGTGCTCTCGACCGGCATCGTCGTCGACGATGCGATCGTCGTCATCGAGAACATCGAACGGCACATCCAGAAGGGCAAGTCGGCGATGCAGGCGGCCTCTGACGCGATGCGCGAAGTGTTCGGCGCGGTCATCGCGACGGCGCTCGTGCTGATCGCCGTCTTCGTGCCGGTGGCGTTCTTCCCCGGCACCACCGGCCGCCTGTACCAGCAGTTCGCGCTGACGATTGCCTTCGCCGTGGCGATCTCGGCGTTCAACGCCCTGACGCTGACGCCGGCCCTGTCGGCGCTGCTGCTCAAGGACAGCAGCCACGGCAAGGGTGCGTTCTTCGGGGCCATCGAGGCCCTGATCCAGCGCGGCACCGACCTCTACGTGCGGGTCGTCCGGGGCGTGATGCGCCTGCGCTGGGCGGTGGTGGTGATCTTTATCGGGTTGCTCGGCCTGACGTACTGGGTGTACCAGCGCGTGCCGCAGTCGTTCCTGCCCGAAGAAGACGGCGGGTTCTTCATCACCGTCGTCCAGGCGCCCGCGGGCGCGTCGCTCGAGTACACGAGCAACGTCGCCAAGGAGGCCGAGCAGCTCCTGCTGGGCACGCCCGAGGTGCTCGGGGTGTTCTCGGTGATGGGCTTCAGCTTCAGCGGCAGCGCGCCGAACCAGGGCCTGATCTTCGTCGCGCTCAAGCCGTTCGACCAGCGCGTCGGCGACGAGCACAGGCTGCAGGCGGTGCTCAACCGGCTGCGTGGGCCGATGTTCGGCATCCAGGGTGGGCTCGTCATCCCGTTTGCGCCGCCGTCGATCGACGGCCTCGGCGCCTTCGGCGGGTTCACCTTCCAGGTGCTCGACCAGGGCGGCGGCACCGACATCCAGCAACTCGCGGCCGCGACGCAGGCGCTCATCGGTGCGTCGATGCAATCGCAGCGGGTCGCGGGGCTCTTCAGCTCGTTCACGGCCAGCGATCCGCAGCTCGCGGTCGAGATCGATCGCGAGCGGGCACAGAGCCTTGGTGTGCCGATCAGCGAAGTCACCAACGCGATGCAGATCTTCCTCGGGTCGGCCTACGTCAACGACTTCGACTTCAACAACCGCGCGTATCGCGTCTACGTGCAGGCCGACAAGGCGTTCAGGTCGGAACCGAAGAGCCTGGGCCAGTACTACGCGCGCGCGCAGACGGGCGAGATGGTGCCGCTGGCCAGCCTCGTCAAGATGCGCGAAACGACGGCGCCGCAGGTCATCAGCCACTACAACCTGTTCCGATCGGCCGAAATTGCGGGTGCCGCCGCACCGGGCTTCAGCTCGGGGCAGGCCATCGAGGAGATGGAGCGCCTGTCGGCGCAGGCCCTGCCGCCGGGATTCGGGTTTGCCTGGTCGGGCATCTCGCTGGAAGAGATCAAGGCGGGCAGCCAGTCGGCGGCGATCTTCGGGATCGGCCTGCTGCTCGTCTACCTGACGCTGGCGGCGCAGTACGAGTCGATCGTGCTGCCCTTCATCGTGCTGCTCGGCGTGCCGCTCGCGGTGCTCGGCGCGCTGTCGGCGCAGTGGGCCCGCGGCCTGCAGAACGACCTCTACTGCCAGATCGGCCTCGTGATGCTGATCGGCCTCGCGGCCAAGAACTCGATCCTGATCGTCGAGTTCGCCGAGCAGCTGCGCCTGCAGGGCATGTCGGTGATCGACGCGGCCATCGAGGCGGCGCGCATCCGGCTGCGGCCGATCCTGATGACGTCGCTGGCGTTCATCCTCGGCGTGCTGCCGCTGGCGTTTGCCGACGGCGCGGGCCAGGAGGGCCGGCACTCGGTGGGCACGGCGGTCGCCGGCGGCATGGCCTTCGCGACGTTCCTCAACGTGGTGTTCATCCCGATTCTCTACGTGGTCGTGCAGACGCTGCGTGGAGGAAGCGCGCGCGCCGCGGCGGTGGTCGCAAGCGTGCTCGTCATCGGCGCCGGCAGCCTCGCGCCGTCGGTGGCATCGGCGCAGGACGCGGCCGAGTCCGAGCGCCTGACGCTCGACGAGGCCGTGCAGCGTGCCCTCGCCGGCAACCCGACGACGCAGGTGGCGGCGGCGGGCATCCTGCGGGCCGAGGCGCTGCTGCAGCAGGTGCGCGCGGGCACGCTGCCGTCGGTCGGCGGGTCGTTCTCGGCCTCGATCATCGGCCCGGTGCAGAAGTTCGACGACGAGTCGCTGACGCCGCGGGCGCAGACCTCGACGAGCGTCGGCGTCGTCGTGCCGCTGCTGACGCCGGCACGCTGGGCGCGGACGCAGGCAGGCGACCAGGTCGTCGTTGCGCAGCGCGTGTCTGACGACGTGCGCAGGCAGATCGCGGTGGCGACGGCGCAGGCCTACCTCGCCGTGATCGCGCAGCGCCGCGTGCTCGAGCTCAACGAGCGCGCGCGCGACAGCGCGAAGGCGCACTACGACTACGCGGCGACGCGGCTCGAGGCCGGGCTCGGATCGAAGCTCAACGCGCTGCGCGCGCAGCAGGAATTGTCGAGCGACCTCGCGCGCGTCGAAGCGGCACGGCTTGGTGTGCATGCGGCGCAGGAGGCCCTCGGGGTACTCGTCGCGGCCGATGGCCCGGTCGATGCCGCCGCGGAGCCGGCCTTCGAGGTGCCGGGCGACGCTGCGGCGCTCCCTGGCCTGCTCGAGGGGCGCACCGACCTGCGCCTGTTCGCCGCCCGCGAGCAGGCCGCCATCCGCGTCGTCGAGGATTCGCGCCGCGACTACCTGCCCTCGATCAATGCGCTGTTCGATCCGCTCGTCCAGGCGCCGACGGGGCTGTTCTCGCCGGCCTGGAGCTGGCGGGCCTCGGTGGCGGTGGCGGTGCCGATCTTCGACGGGGGCCAGCGCAAGGCGGCAAAGCGCGAGCGCGAGGCGCTGCTGAGCAGCGTGCGCGCCGAACGTGCGAGCGCGACGCGGCAGGCCACGTCCGAGGTCCGTGTGGCGCAGGAGGCCATCCGCGCCAGCGAGCGTGCGCTGGCGCGCGCGCGCGACGCGGCGCAGCAGGCCAACGACGTGCTGCGGATCACCGACGTGGCGTTCCGCGAGGGGGCGACGACGAACATCGAGGTAATCGACGCGCAGCGGCGGGCGCGCGACGCCGAGACGACGGCGGCCGTCGCCGAAGACGCGGTGCGCCGGTCGCGGCTCGACCTGCTGGTCGCCACCGGCCGCTTCCCGCGGTAGGGCCAGGCAAGGCGGCTATACTCTGCCCCGGAGGCTCCGCATGGTCAGTCGTCGGTCGTTCCTGCACACCTCGTCACTCGGTGCTGCGCTTGCCGCCACCGGCATGACCGGCGATGCCGTCGCGCAGCCCTCAGCCGGCGCCGCGGCGGCACTGCCGCCCTCCATCGCGGCGCTGACCTCGATGAAGGCGCTCGCCCGCCCGATCTCGGCCGATGAGCGCCGCGCGCGCATCGACAAGGCGAAGCGCCTGATGGCCGCGCAGAAGATCGACGCGCTGATGCTCACCGGGGGCACGTCGCTCGTCTACTTCACGAACATCCGCTGGGGCCTCTCCGAACGCCTGTTTTCGGTCGTCATCCCCGTGAAGGGCACCCCCTTCCTCGTGACGCCGGCTTTCGAGGAAGACCGCGCGCGTGAGCAGCTCGTGGGCGGCCCGCTGGCCGACACCGACGTGCGCACGTGGGAAGAACACGAGAGCCCCTACGAGCGCATCGCCCAGGCGCTGCGCGATCGCGGCATCGCCAGCGGCCGCGTCGGCGTCGAAGAGACCGTGCGCCACGTGTTCAGCGACGGCGTCGCGAAGGCCGCCCCGACGCTGGCGACGGTGAGCGGCACGCCCGTGACCGCGGGCTGCCGCATGGTGAAAGACGCGCACGAACTCGAGCTGATGCGGCTCGCCTCGGCCGTGACGCTGAAGGCGTACGCCGCCGCGCACGCGGCGCTCAAGGAAGGCATGACGCAGTCGGACTTCGCCCGCCTCGTCGCGCAGGCCCACCAGCAACTCGGCTTCCAGGGCGGCGCCGGCGTGCAGGTCGGCGAGTACTCGGCCCTCCCGCACGGCTCGATCACGCCGCAGGTCATCCGCGAGGGCACCATCCTGCTGATCGATGGCGGCTGCAGCGTCGAGGGCTACGCCTCAGACATCAGCCGCACGTTCGTGCTGGGCAAGGCCACGGATCGGATGAAGCAGGTGTTCGACATCGAGCTGCGCGCCCAGACGGCCGCGCTCAAGGCCGCCCGCCCCGGCGTGCCCTGCGAAGCGGTCGATGCCGCCGCGCGCAAGGTCATCGTCGACGCGGGCTTCGGGCCCGACTACAAGTACTTCACGCACCGCGTCGGCCACGGCATGGGCATGGACGGCCACGAGTGGCCGTACCTCGTGCAGGGCAACACGCTGCCGCTCGCGCCGGGCATGACGTTCAGCGACGAACCGGGCATCTACATCCGCGGCGAGTTCGGCGTGCGCCTCGAAGACGACCTGGTGATCACCGAGACCGGCGCGGAACTGATGACGCCGCAGTCGACATCGCTCGAGACTCCGTTTGCCTGAAGCACGACCCGGGGCGGCCGGCGCGTTCGCCCGCCGTCCCGGATCGCCCACGCCTCAGCGCGGGCAGCTCACGCCCGTCCCGCCCAGCCCGCAGTAGCCCCCGGGGTTCTTCGCCAAGTACTGCTGGTGATACCCCTCGGCGTAGTAGAACGCCGGCGCCGCAGCGATCTCGGTCGTGATCGCCCCGTGCCCCGTCGCGGCAAGCGCCCGCGCGTACGCGTCGCGTGACGCGGTGGCCGCGCGCAGCTGCGCGTCGCTGGCGCAGTAGATCGCCGACCGGTACTGCGTGCCCCGGTCGTTGCCCTGCCGCATCCCCTGCGTCGGATCGTGCGACTCCCAGAACGTCGCCAGCAGCGCCTCGAAGGTGACTGCCGCCGGGTCGAACACGACGAGCACCACCTCGGTGTGCCCCGTGAGCCCGCTGCAGACCTCCTCGTAGGTCGGATTGGGCGTGAGCCCGCCCGCGTAGCCAACCGCGGTCGTGAAGACGCCGGGCGTCTTCCAGAACACGCGCTCGGCGCCCCAGAAGCAGCCGAGGCCGACGACGGCCTGCTCGAGTCCGGGAGGAAAGGGCGGGGCAATGGGTCGGCCGTGCACGTGGTGCGCGGCCGGGATGGGCATCGGCGTCTGGCGCCCAGGCAGCGCCTGCTCGGCCGTGGGCATGCGGGGAACGTCGGAGCGTGAGGTCCACATCCCGTGATGATACCGGGAGTCAACGCCCCCGGCGTGCGCGAGTCACTCCGGGACGACGTCGCAGCACGGCGCTCACGCGCCAACGCGCGCCGACCGCGGCAGCATGAGCTCGAGGATGCGCACGAGATCGTCGCCGAGGAACGGCTTGCGGAGGAACGCGAACCCGCGTCGCTCGCACACGCCCAGCTCCTCGGCGCCGAGGTCGAGCCCGCTGATGACG
>JAEUQQ010000585.1 GCA_016789685.1 Acidobacteriota bacterium
TCCGCGGGCAAATCCTACGCGGAGTCTGGTTCGCGGCGATAGCGCCTTCCGTCGCTGCTGTTCGCACGGTCACGATCCACGTTGGGTACTCGGATGGGTACCGGTGGCGAACGGAGGGCGCCGACAGCGGAAATCGTTCGAAAAATCGCTGTTGGATGGTGGGCCCACCAGGATTCGAACCTGGGACTGGCCGGTTATGAGCCGGCGGCTCTGACCGCTGAGCTATGGGCCCGGTGATGCTGAGGGAGCGGTGGCTGGCAGTACGCCCCCGCCCCAACAGCATATACGAGGTCCTTGCGCATCCACGCCAAGGGCGCCGTGTCTTCGACGGTGCGACCTGCCCACGCCCGCCGCGTCAGCCGGCGGGCACGTGCGGACGCGTCCCTGCGCAGCAGCCGACGCACGGATCCGGAATCCACCGCGCAACGGCGGCTCACGCCGCGTTCCCTCGCGGCGAACCGACAGCACCGTGGAGCGGTGGATTCCCGGCTGCGGAGCCGGGACGCGGGAGCGCGTGCCTGCCGGCTGACGCGGCGCCTGCGCGACAGTGCGACAGTGCGACAGTGCCACAACGGCCACCGTCCGCGCGTCCGCCCGGACCGCGACGCCGCACAGGGGGTGACTGAGCTGCCTGTACGCGCGAAGGGCCGCACAGTTTCATGCGGCCCTTACGACGTGTGTTGTGGCCCGGGCCCGTCGTGTTTCAGGGGGCCCGGCGGGCGCATCATCCTCCTTCGCCTGAACGCTCGCGATGCTCGCAGGCTATGGAGGACAGGTGATGCGCCCCTACGTGCGGCCTTCGAGGAAGGCCTTGAGCTTGCGGCTGCGCGACGGATGGCGCAGCTTGCGCAGCGCCTTCGCCTCGATCTGCCGGATGCGCTCGCGGGTGACGGCGAAGTTCTGGCCGACTTCCTCGAGCGTGTGCTCGCTGCCGTCGCCGACACCGAACCGCATCTTGATGACCTTCTCCTCGCGCGGCGTCAGCGTCTTGAGCACCGACTCCGTCTGTTCCTTGAGGTTCAGGTTGATGACGGCTTCCGAGGGCGACAGCACGTTGCGGTCCTCGATGAAGTCGCCAAGATGCGAATCCTCTTCCTCGCCGATCGGTGTCTCGAGCGAGATGGGCTCCTGCGCGATCTTGAGGACCTTGCGGACCTTCGCGACGGGGATGTCCATGCGCTGCGCGATCTCCTCGCTGGTCGGTTCGCGCCCGAGTTCCTGCACGAGCGCGCGCGACGTGCGGATCAGCTTGTTGATCGTCTCGATCATGTGGACCGGGATGCGGATCGTCCGCGCCTGGTCGGCAATCGCGCGCGTGATCGCCTGGCGGATCCACCACGTCGCGTACGTCGAGAACTTGTAGCCGCGGCGGTACTCGAACTTGTCGACCGCCTTCATCAACCCGATGTTGCCTTCCTGGATCAGGTCGAGGAACTGCAGCCCGCGGTTGGTGTACTTCTTCGCGATCGAGACCACGAGGCGGAGGTTGGCCTCGACGAGTTCCTTCTTGGCCAGTTCGGCGCGGATCTCGCCGACCACGATCGTCTCGATGGTGTGCTTGAGGCGCTCGGGCGTCTCTTCCTGCGCCTCCGACATCTCCTTGACGCGGACCTTGAGCTCCTTCTGACGCTTGAGCATCAGCTTCTTGTCTTCTTCCTTGAGCTTCGGCGCCTTCTTCGTCGGCTTGGCCGCCGCGACGAGCTGCTTCTCGATCGAGTCGACCTCGCGCTGCACGCGCTGCACGTCCTCGACCGCGTCCTTGACCTGGTCGATGAGGCGGCGCTTGACGCCCTCGGTGAACTCGATGCGGCGGATCAGCTGCGACAGCTCGATGCGGGCGCGCAGCGTCCGCCACCAGGCCTTGCGGTACTTCTTCTTGTCCTTCTTGAGCGTCTCGAGGAGCTTCTCCTCGCGCTTCTTCCACTCGGTGTTGGCCTTCTTGACGGCCTCGATCTGCTTGAGCACCTCGCGCGCGCGCTCCTCGATGCGCTCGTCGGTGATCTCTTCGTCGTTGAAGATCACCAGTTCGCGGACGGTGCGCTCACCGGCGCGCAGCTGGTCGCCGTACTTGATGATCTCGCGCGCGATGCTCGGCGTCCGCGAGATGGCCTTGATGACCGACAGCTTGCCCTTCTCGATGCGCTTGGCGATCTCGACCTCGCCTTCGCGCGTCAGCAGGGGGACGGTGCCCATCTCGCGCAGGTACATGCGGACGGGGTCGTTGGTCTTGTCGAGGGCGCCCGGCGTGAGGTCGAGCTCCATCTCCTCGGATTGCTCGGGGCGGTCGAGCAGCTTGTCTTCACGGTACTTCTGCTCGGAGTCGACGACCTCGATCCCGGCGCTCCCGAAGGCGCTGAACAGATCATCGAGATCTTCCGACGAGGTGATGTCAGACGGCAGCAGCTCGTTGACTTCGTCGTAGAGGAGGTAGCCCTTCTCCTTGCCGACCGAGATGAGTTGCCTGACTTCGTCGTACTTCTCTTCAATGGACAAGACCGCCTCCTAGAGTTCCGTCTGGCGACCACGTGGTGGGATCACGTGGTCATGCGCTCTCGCGCGATGCTCCGGCTTCCTTCAGCGCTTCGAGCTGCATCCGCAGGTCGTACTTCCGTGCCAGGAGCGTGTTGAACTGCTCGCCGAGATCACCATCGCGCTGCATGCTGGCAATCTGCCCCTGCACGTCCGACAGTTCCCGCTCGTAGCGCAGGAACCGCAATGCCCGTGCGCACTCGACCGGCTGCGAGGCCGACTCGGATCGCGCCGCGATCCCGATCAGCCACTGCTGCTGGTGATCGTTCAGCCGCCCGAGCAACATGCCCGGGAACCGATCGATCGGCGCATCGGCGAGCGCGCGCGTGTGGTGGAACACCGCGGCGGCCGCCAATCCCTCGAAATCCGCGTCGTCGAGCTCGAGCACCGCCACCACGGCGTGCTCGGGATCGTTGAGCAGGGCGGCCAGCAGCTCGCGCTCGGCCGGCTTGAGCCCGCCGAGCCCGGTGCCCCGGGCGCCCGTCCGCGGCAACTCCGTCTTCTTCGCGACCGCCGCCTTGCGGATCTCGTCGCGAATCACCCCTTCGCTGATCCGCCCGCGATGGGCAATCTGATCGGCAAACTGGTCGCGCGCCGCGGCGTCTGGAATCCTCGCGGCCACCGCCAGCATGTCGTGCACGAACGCCCGCCGCCCATCGGGCGACCCTAGATCGTGCAGTATGGCAGCCCGTTCGAGCAAATAATCTAAATACGGTTGAGCTTCTGCAATCGCCGTCGCGTAGGCCGCCCCGCCAGACCGCCGCACGAAATTGTCGGGATCCTGGCCCGCAGGCAACAGCGCCACCCTGACGTCAAATCCTTCAGATACAAGAAGTTCGCTCGACTTGACCGCCGCGTTCTGCCCCGCCGTGTCGGGGTCGAAACTCAGCACCACCCGGTTGGCAAACCGCCGAATCGTCTGTGCCTGCGCCTGCGTCAACGCCGTCCCGCACGTCGCCACCAGGTGCCGCACCCCCGCCTGCCACGGTTGGGCGAAGTCGAAATACCCCTCGACCAGCACCGCCTCCTGCGCCTCGCGAATCGCCGTCCGGCTCAGGTGCATCCCGTAGAGCGTCCGGCTCTTGCTGTAGATCGGCGTCTCGGGCGAGTTCAGGTACTTGGGCTGCTGGTCGGGCAGCATCGCCCGTCCGCCGAACGCGATGATCGCCCCCGTCTCCCGGTAGATCGGAATCATCAGCCGATTCCGGAAGCGATCGACCACCTCGCCGTTGTCACGCTGCACGACCAGGCCGCTCTTGAGCACCACTGGAAGCGCAAACCCCTGCTTCACGAGACGCGATTTCAGCCCCTCGCGATACCCCGGCGCCAGCCCGTAGCCCAACGCCTCGATCGTGTCGGCCGTGATCCCCCGCTCGTCGAGGTAGAGCCGGGCCGCGCTGCCGTCCCGCGAGGCGAGCTGCTCGCGGAAGTACGCCGCGGCGATCTCGTGCATGTTCAGGATCGCCTCGCGCTCACCCTCCTGCCCCTCACGCTCGCGCGCCTCGGGTATTGGGATGCCGAACTTCACCGCGAGGATGCGCACCGCCTCGACGAACGGGATCTTGTCGCGCAGCTCGACGAACTTGATCGCGTCGCCCCCCACGCCGCATCCGAAGCAGTGGAAGAAGCCCCGGTCGCGGTGCACGTTGAACGACGGGCTCTTCTCGTTGTGGAACGGGCACAGCCCCTTGTAGCTGTTGCCGACGCGACGCAACGCCACCGTGTCCTGCACCACCACGACAATGTCGGCGGCGGCGCGGACGTCCTCGATGAACGATTGCGGAAACAGGCCCATTCGACTCGCTTTGTCAGAAGCGCTCGAGCTCGCTCATGGCGGGCCCGAGTCCGTTTTTGCGACAGGGCACCAGTTCGCTCAGGGCGGGCCCTGTCGCGCGCTGACTGCGTCGGCAATTGCACCGAATCACGCCGCTAGTCCTTCAACTCGACGACCGTCACGCCTGAGCCGCCCTTGTCGGGCGGTGCCGGCTGGTGACGTTCGACCATCGGGTGGTCGTGCAGGAAGGCCGCGATCGCTTTCCGCAGCTGCCCCGTGCCGTGCCCGTGGATCACCCGCACCACCTTCTGCTCGCTCATCACCGCATCGTCGAGGAACTTGTCGGCGCGCGACAGGGCTTCGTCGACCGAGCAGCCGATCACGTTCAGGTCGATCGCCGTGTGTTCGCGGCTCGTCACCGACACCGACACCCGCCGCTGCCCGCCTCCACCGCCCGTCCGGCCGAGCACGCGCAGGTCGTCGAGCGACGCGCGCAGGCGCTTGCCGCGCACGTTGACCTGGGCGTCGCGCCCCTGGATCGACTCGACGATGCCCTCGAGGCCCAGCGGACCCACGGCGACCTTGTCGCCAACGCGCGCCGGGCCCGAGGCCGGCGGCTGCGGTGCTGCCTGGCCGGGCGCCCGCCCCTCGACCACCTCGGTCCGCAGGCGATCGCCGAGCTGGTCGAGCGTGCCGCGGCCGTCGGCGCGCAGGCCGCCCGTTTCGCCCGTCGAGAGCGGGATGGGCGTCGACACTGCCCGCCGCGCCGCCTGCGACACCAGCGTCGCCGCGCGCCGCTTCACGTCGTCCACGACCGCGTCGATTTCCTTGCGCGCATCGCGCAGCCGCTCCTCGAGCTGGGCATCGAGGCGCTTCTTGAGCTGTTCCTCGCGCTGCCTGAGGGCCTCGTCGCGGTTGCGGAAGCGCGCCTGCTCCTCAGAGACCTGTTCGCGTTCGCGGATGAGCAGCCGCCGTTCGTGTTCGAGCCGCGCCCGCTCCTGTTCGACCCGCGCCAGGTGTTCGGCGAGCTGTTCCTCGCGAACACTCCGATATGACCGCGCCGCGGCGATGATGGCCGGGGCCAGGCCGTATTTCTCGGCCATCTCGAGGGCCAGGCTGGTGCCGGGGGTGCCGTACAGCAGCTTGTACGTCGGTTCGTACGACTGCGGGAGGAAGCCAAACGCCGCGCATGCCACGCCCGGCGTCGTCGAGGCGTAGGTCTTGAGCGTGTCGTAGTGCGTCGTCGCGATGATCGTGGCCCCGCGCTGGCGGAAGTGGTCGATGACCGCCATGCCCAGCGCGCCGCCCTCGACCGGATCGGTGCCCGAGCCGACCTCGTCGAACAGGACCAGCGCCGGCGTGGTGAGCTGGCGATCGATCGCGGCGATGTTGGTGACGTGCCACGAGAAGGTCGAGAGGTTGGCCGAGATCGACTGCTCGTCGCCGATGTCGGCGAACACCGACGAGAAGAGCGGCAGCGCCGACCCCTCGAGGGCCGGGATGTGCAGGCCCGCCTGCGCCATCAGCGCCAGCAGCCCGGCCGTCTTGATCGCGACCGTCTTGCCGCCCGTGTTGGGGCCCGTGATCACCAGCACCGACGTGGGGGGCTGGATCACGATGTCGATGGGCACGGGGCCGCGATCGCGCGTGACGCGGCCTTCGCCGTCCTCTTCCTCGATGCGCGCCATCACGGCCGGAATGAGGAGCGGATGCCTGGCGTTGCGCAGTTCCAGGCGGCCGTCGAGCGCGAGAGTGGGCTCGGCGCCGTCCATGAGCCGCGACAGGCGCGAATGTGCCTGCGCGACGTCGAGCTTCGTGGCGATCTCGAACGACGACGCGAGTTCCTCGCCGCGTCCCCTGAAGCCGTCGGTGAGGGCGAGCAGGATGCGGAGCACTTCTTCCTGCTCCTCTTCCTGCAGCGCCACGATGTCGTTGTTGATCTCGACGGTCGAGAGCGGTTCGAGGAAGAGACTTGCGCCGCTCGCGGAGCTGCCGTGGATGATGCCCGGGATCGATCCGCGATGCTCGGCCCGGACCATCAGGACGTATCGGCCGTTGCGGTCGGTGATGACCTGTTCCTGCAGGTACTTGGCCGTGTCGCGCGACCGCAGGTACGACTCGAGGGTGCCGCGGAGGCGCTGGCGCTGCTTGCGCAGGCGATCGCGGATGGAGCGCAGCGCGGGGCTGGCGTGGTCGAAGAGTTCGCCCGTCGGGTCGATGGCGCGCCTGATGTCGCCGATTTCGCGGTCGAACGAGGTGATGCCGGCGACGATCTTCGCCAGCCGCGGGAAGGTCTGTCGCGTCTGCCGGCGGAGGAGGTGCCCGCACTGCTCGATCGACTCGAGGAACGTGGCGAGGCCGAAGAGCCGGAGCGGCTCGAGGGCGCGTCCCTGGACGCCGAGCAGGGCGATCGTGTCGTGCAGGTCGGCTGGTGCCCGGAGGGGGAATCCTGGCGCATCAGTGAGCAGGCGGACGGCTTCTGTGGTCAACGCCAGCCGGTCGGTGACGACGGCGGGATCGGCCGAGGGGGCGGTCAGGGCGAGCTTCGCCTCACCGAGCGGAGTGAGTGCAAGGCTCCGCAGGGCCACGACGACGCGGTCGAATTCCAGCGCTTTGAGCGTGCCCGGATGCATGGTGGGGTGTGCCGGCGCGCCCGCCCGGAAACGGACTCAGCAGCGCCGAACCTACAAGGATATCACTTCCCGGCGCCCTCAGCCCCAGCCGCTACGACGACGGCCAGGGGCGAGGGTCGCACGCTGGGCGGCCTCAGAGGTGGTTGATCTTCGAGGCCATGGCGGCGGCACCGAAGCCGTTGTCGATGTTCACGACGGCGACGCCGGCCGCGCACGAGTTGAGCATGCCGAGCAGGGCCGAGAGTCCGCCGAAGCTCGCGCCGTAGCCGACGCTGGTGGGCACGGCGATGACCGGTGAGGCGGTGAGGCCCCCGATGACCGAGGGCAGGGCGCCCTCCATGCCGGCGACGACGATGACCACCCGGGCGGCGTCGACGCGGTCGCGGGCGTGCAGCAGGCGGTGCAGGCCGGCCACGCCGACGTCGAAGAGCCGGTCGGCGTGGTTGCCCATGAGCTCGGCCGTGAGGGCGGCCTCTTCGGCGACTGGCAGGTCCGAGGTGCCGGCGGCGGCGATGAGGACGGTCCCGTGGCCAGGATCGGGCGGGGCGCCTCGCCAGACGATGCAGCGGGGCACGGCGTGCCACTCGGCGGCGGGTATCGCGGCCGAGACGGCGGCGAAGGCGGCGTCGTTGGCACGGGTCACCAGCAGCGTGTGGCCGCGCGCGACGATGCGTTCGGCGATGCCGGCAATCTGTTCGGGCGTCTTGCCCTGGCCGAAGACGACCTCGGGGAAGCCCTGGCGCACGACGCGGTGGTGGTCGACCCGCGCATAGCCGAGGTCTTCGAACGGGAGGTCGCGCATGGCGGCGGCCAGGCGTGCTTCGGCATCGGCCGGGGTGAGGGTGCCCGCCACGACGGCGTCGATGATGGCCTTGAGCCTGGGATCGGTCATGTGCGGGCTCCGCGCGTTTGACGCTGTGCGTCCATCGCTACTAAACTTTCAGGTTTGAGGCCCGCAACGCCCCGCGGGCCCACGCGGTAGGGCGATGACACCTTTCGAAACTCTCATTCTGGCGTCGTACTTCTTCGTGCTGACCATCCTCGCCGTGTACGGATGGCACCGCTACTACCTCGTGTATGTATACATGAAGAACAAGGACAGCGTGCCGCGCGAAGGCCTGCCGCTGCCCTCGACACTGCCGCCGGTCACGGTGCAGCTGCCGATCTTCAACGAGATGTACGTGGTCGATCGGCTGGTCGACGCGACCTGCAGGATCGACTACCCGCGCGACCTGCTCGAGATCCAGGTGCTCGACGACTCGACCGACGAGACGCGGGCGATCGCCGAACTGGCCGTGCGCCGGTTCGCCGCGCAGGGCTTCGACATCAAGTACATGCACCGCACCGATCGCACGGGCTACAAGGCCGGGGCGCTCGAAAAGGGCCTGGCGGTGGCCAAGGGCGAGTTCGTGGCGATCTTCGACGCCGACTTCGTCCCGCCGGTCGACTTCCTGAAGCGCACGCTGCCGCACTTCCGCGACAGCAAGGTCGGGATGGTGCAGGCGCGCTGGGGCCACATCAACCGCGAGTACTCGCTGCTGACGCGCATCCAGTCGATCCTGCTCGACGGCCACTTCGTGCTCGAGCACGGCGGCCGCAATCGTGCCGGCTGCTTCTTCAACTTCAACGGCACGGCCGGCATCTGGCGCAAGGAAGCGATCTACGCGGGCGGGGGCTGGCAGCACGACACGCTGACCGAGGACCTCGACCTGAGCTATCGCACGCAGCTCGCGGGGTGGCGCTTCGTCTTCCTGCCGACGCTGGTGTCGCCGGCCGAAGTTCCGGTCGAGATGAACTCCTTCAAGTCGCAGCAGCACCGCTGGGCCAAGGGATCCATCCAGACCTGCATGAAGAACCTGCCGCAGATTCTTGCGGCGCCGATTCCGACCCACCAGAAGGTCGAGGCGTTCTTCCACCTCACGGCCAACTTCAACTACCTGCTGATGATCGTCCTGTCGGTGCTCATGTTCCCGGCGATGTACGTGCGCTACAACATGGGCTGGACCGAGATGCTGCTCATCGACGTGCCGTTCTTCTTTGCGGCGACGTTCTCGGTGGCCAACTTCTACATGGTGTGCCAGCGCGAGCTGTATCCCGAGACCTGGACGACGCGGCTCAAGTACGTCCCCATCCTGATGGCCATCGGCATCGGCCTCGCGGTCAACAACGCCCGCGCCGTGATCGAAGCGCTCATCGGCAAGCAGACCGAGTTCGCGCGCACGCCCAAGTACGGCGTCGAACGCGAAGGCGACGAGTGGGCCAGCAAGAAGTACACGCAGGTCGCCCTCACCCAGCCGCTGATCGAGGTGGGCCTCGGGCTCTACTTCACCGGCACGGTCTTCTACGCCCTGTCGAACGGCATCTACGGCTCGCTGCCGTTCCTGATGCTCTTCCAGGTCGGCTTCCTCTACACGGGGTTGCTCTCGCTGGTGCAGCAGTTCACCGGCGACACCACGGTGGCCGAGACCGCCAACTCGTAGGCACGGCGCCGGCCAGCCGTTTCGGGGATCTCTTCACGGGCGCGTGGACGATTCGGTTCGTCCACGCGCCCGAGTGATGTACAAAGGTCCACCATGTCGACCGATTCCACATCCAGGGGCGGCCTCGAGGACGTCGTCGCCGCGTCGTCGGCCATCTGCTACCTCGATGGCGCCCGCGGCGTGCTCGCGTACTGCGGCCACGACATCCACGACCTGGCGCGCAACGCGACCTTCGAGGAGGTCTGCTACCTGCTGTGGCACCGGCGGCTGCCCACGCGCCCCGAACTCGGCGACCTGCACTCGCAACTCGCCGCGGCCCGCCAGTTACCCGACGGCGTGCTCCGCCTCATGAGGCAACTCCCGCCCGGTGACGGGATGGATGCCCTGCGCACCCTGACCTCGGCGCTCGCGCACTACGACACCGAGGCCGCATCGACCACGGCCGACGCGCAGTACCGAAAGGCCGTGCGGCTCACGGCGCGGATGGCCTCGCTCGTCGCCGCCTTCGGGCGCCTGCAGCAGGGCAGGGGGCATGTCGAACCCGATCCGGTGCTCGGCCATGCCGCCAACTTCCTCTACATGCTCACCGGCGAGCGCCCCGATGCGCTGTCGGTGCGTGCCTTCGACATCGCGCTCATCCTCCACGCCGACCACGAACTCAACGCATCGACGTTTGCCGCCCGGGTCACGGCCGCGACGTTGTCTGACATCTACTCGGCGATGGTCTCGGCGATCGGCGCGCTCAAGGGGCCGCTGCACGGGGGCGCCAATGCAGACGTGATGCGGATGCTGCTCGAGATCGGCGAGACGGCCACGCCCGACCGCGCCGAGGAGTACATCCGCGCGAAGCTCGCGCGGAAGGAGAAGATCCCCGGGTTCGGCCACCGCGTCTACACCACCGAGGATCCGCGGGCGACGCACCTGCGCCGCATGTCGAAGCAACTCGGCGCGCGCACGGGCTCGACGAAGTGGTTCGAGCTGTCGCAGCGCATCGAGGGGGTCGTCACCGGCGCGAAGGGGTTGTATCCGAACGTCGACTTCTACTCGGCCTCGACCTACCACACGATGGGCATCGCGATCGATCTCTTCACGCCGATCTTCGCGGTCAGCCGCGTGTCGGGCTGGACGGCGCACGTGCTCGAGCAGTACGCGAACAACCGCCTGATTCGCCCGCGCGCCGACTACGCCGGGCCGCCGTATCCGCAGGCGTGGATGCCGGTCGAGGCCAGGTAGCGATTCCCTCCGCCGTCTTGCGCGCGCCGTCATGTGACGTCGTGCGGACGGCGACGGTCAGAGCTTCGCAGAGGACGATGCGATGAGCCGACGCGAAAGCCGGCGAGACGACGTGCTGGTGGCGTGCGTGGCGATGCTGGCGGTGGCGTGCGGAGGCTCGAAGGCGGCCACCGCCCCTTCGCCGGTCGCGTCGACGCCGGGTCCGGGCACGCCAGTGGGCATCGTGTCGGCATCGTCGTTGTGCACGGCGCGGCCCAACACGATGACGGGCCCCGCGACCGACCCCAACGGCCCTGCTTTCCACCAGGTGGTCGTGGCGCGCACCACCGATGGGCTGACGCTCACCGACGCCACCATCGTGCAGTCGGCGGCGTCGGTACCCGATGGCGTGCGCGCGGCCGACGGGCGCACGCTGGTCTACTACGTCAACGGCCTGCAGCACGGCATCTGGGTGGGGGTCGTCTCGGGCGCGAGCCTCGCGCCGATCGGCCCCATCACCATCGACGGTGTCCGCGACCCCGGCGGCGTGGTCGATCCCGACGCCTACCGCGTCGGCGATCGCGTCCGTCTCGCATACCTGGCCGGCTTCACCACCGCGAGCGAACGTGCGATCTGCATCGCCGAATCAGACGATGGCGTGACGTTCCGCACGCTGGGCCTTGCCGTCGACCTCAGGGGGCTGGGGACGGTCACCGACCCTTCGGTGGTGCGCCTCGGCGATGGCACGTGGCTGATGGCACTGTCGGCCGGACAGCAGACCATGATCGCGCGGTCGGTGGATGGCCTGGCGTTCACGACCGGCGAGCGTCTCACGTACGGTGGCGTGCCCGAGGTGGCCATCGCGCCAGACGGCGCCGTACGGCTCTACGTGTGCGCGCAGGGCATCGTCGCCTACCGCTCGAGCGACACGTTCACGTGGACGCGTGAACAGACCGTGGTCACCCGTGGTCCCAACGGCTCGATGCTCGTCTGCGATCCCAGCCTGGTGAGCGGAACCGGCACATTCGTGTACAAGACCGGCACCTAGCACAGCTGGCTGAGCTGGATGCACTACACTACCCCGCGTCGTCCGGACAGGTAGCCCGCGTGGCGGGCGGCCGGGTCCGCATTTCCAGGATTTCAGCTGTGTCTCTTCTGTCGACCCCCCCCGCTCGGTATGGGTTGGCCGTCGCGTGGGTGGCGCTCGCCACCGTCGCACGGCTCGTCGTCGATCCCCTGCTCGGCGATCGTCACCCGTTCTCGCTCTACTACATCGCCGTGCTGGTCGCCGTGGCCCTGCACGGCTTCGGCCCCGCGGTGCTCGCGGTGCTGAGCGCCGCCTGCGCGGCGAGCTACTTCTTCGTGCCGCCGTACGGGAGCCTCTGGATCGAGGGATCGCAGCAGTGGTTCGGGATGGCGCTGTTCGTGGTCACGAGCGCCGGCATCGTGACGCTCGGCCAGATGCTGAGCCGGGCCAGGAGGCACGCGGAGCGGCAGGCGGCGGCGCTCGACGACCTGCGAGGTGACCTCGAGGCGCGCGTCCTCGAACGCACCGAGGAACTGCGGTCGGCGAACGAGCGACTGCACCTGAGCGAGGGCCGTCTTGCCGGCATCTTCGGCTCGGCGATGGACGCGATCGTCCTCGTGGACGAGGACGAAACGGTGACGATGCTCAACGCTGCGGCCGAGCACATGCTGGGCGTCGCGGCCGCCGACGCCGTGGGCCGGCCCATCGAGGGATTCCTGCCGGTCAGGGTGCGGCCCCGGCACCACGAGCACGGGCAGGAGTTCTCGCAGCAGGCCGGTCCGGGCCGCAGGATGGGTGAACGCGGCAACATCACCGCGCTGCGCGCCGACGGACGCGAGTTTCCGGTCGAGGTATCGATCGCCAGGGTCGTGGTCGGCGCGCACAGTTACTTCACGGTCATCCTGCGCGACATCACCGATCGCCTGGCAAACGAGCGTGCCCTCCAGACGTCGAAGACGCAGCTCGAAGAGGCGCTCGCCGCGGGCCGGATGGGCACGTGGCTCGTCGACTTTCCCTCCGGGGCCGTGCAGTGGGACGACGCCAATCTTGACATCTGGGGACGCACCCGCGAGGAGTTTGGCGACGGGGCGATGGAGACGATCCTCGGCTGGATCCACCCCGACGATCGCGCGTCCGTGGCCGAGGTCGTCGACAACATGCTCCGCGACGGTGGCGGGCACCACACCGACGTCCACCTCGAGTACCGCATTG
>JAEUQQ010000688.1 GCA_016789685.1 Acidobacteriota bacterium
TGGGCGACCTGCTGGTCACGCGCAAGGTCTACGCGCCCCGGCAGTATTTCACGCGCTACCTCGAGACGTTCACGAACACCTCGTCGGCACCGGTGACCGTCGGCGCGACGATCGTGTCGCGCGTCTACCAGGAAGGGGCCAACGGGCGCCGGCTGTCGTCGAGTGGCGACAGCGAGTTCACGACGGCCGATCGCTGGTGGGTGGTGCGCCGGGCGGCCGACGCCAACGAGGCGACGTGGACCAACGGCACGTCGCTGGCCTTTGCCGTGGATGGCGATGGCGCGGCGCAGTCGGTGTCGTCGGTCGTCCGTGCCGGCAACGACGCGACGAGCCAGGGCTACACGGTGAGCTACGGATGGACGGCGACGGTCGCGCCTGGCGAAACCGTCTCGTTCATGCACTTCAACGCCAAGATGCACTCCGAGGCGGCGGCGCTCGCGGCTGCGCAGCGCCTGCAGCAGCTGCCGCCAGAAGCCATCCAGGGGCTCAACACGGTCGAGATCGCGGCCATCCGCAACTTCGCGGTGCCTGCCGACGGACTCAGCACGCTCGATCCGCTGCCGTCGATCGGTGGCACGGTGCGGGGCAAGGTGTACGAGTTCGACGGCACGACGCCCGTGCCTCGCTACTGGAACGGGACGTCGCAGGCGGGCACGGTGCGGTTCCGCAGCAGCGAGCTGTTGTTCGGCCGTGTCCAGACCTTCGCGATGACGAACACGCTCGGCGACTACAGCTTCGTGAGCTCGGCCGCTGCGTCATCGAGCGTCGTGACCGTGCCGTTGGCCCCGTTCACGCTCAGGGCGACGCACGCCTGGTCGAACGTGACGTCGCCCGATACGACGGGCACGTTTGCCGAGGGCGAGACGACCGTCCCCCTCGACATCGTCTTCTCGAACACGTCGATGCTGACGGGCACGGTCGTGCGTCACACGGGCCTGCCGGTGATCAACGTCAGCGGCGCGCAGGTCAATACGCAGCGCACCGCGCCTACGGCCCTCACGGTGTCGTATGCGGACGTCAACACGACCAACGGCACCTACCGGGTCTACGGCGTTCCGGCCGGCACCTACACGCTGACGGCGATGGTGCCGTCGGCGCAGGGCGGGTCCAACGTCACCACGGTGGTTCCCGGCGTCGAGGTCACGGCAGGGCAGCCGACGGTGCGCGACATCACGGTGGTCGGTGTCGGCAGCGTGTCGGGCGTGCTCACGCGGTTCGACGGCACGCCCGCGGTGACGCGCACGGTGTCGCTCGCCGCGGGGAGCTTCACCCGCAGCCGCACGACCGACACGGCCGGGGCGTTCACGTTCATCGACGTGCCGGTCGGGACGTACACCCTCTCAGCCAGCGACTCGACGACCGGGTTGACGACGTCGACCCCGGTCGTGGTGTCGGTTGACCAGACGACGATCCAGAACCTGACGTACATCGGCGTCTCGACCCTCAGCGGGACGGTGCGCGACGGCACGGGGGCCGCGGTGCCCTCTGGGCGCAGCGTCACCCTGGTGCCTCAGCCGACGGGCACGTCGCGCAACGCGTCGACGAACACAAGCGGCGTGTACTCGTTTGCCAACGTGGTGGCGGGCACCTATCTCGTGCGCACGACCGATCCCGTGTCGACCGTCATCGCGTCGGCGACGGTCACGGTCGTACCGCCCGCGCCGGTCGTCCAGGATCTCCAGTACACCTCCACGGGCACGGTGAGCGGGCGCGTGCTGCGTCCGAGCGGCGTCGGCGTGGGCCTCTCGGTGCAGCTGTACCAGGGCACGCAGACGTCGCCAACGTTCACGCGGACGGCGACGTCGAATGCCACGACTGGCGCGTTCACGTTTGCCGGCATCCTGCCTGGCGCCTACAACCTGACGGCCGTCGATCCGGTCAACAACCAGCGCTTCACCCTGCCGGTGACGGTCGCGGCCAACCAGTCGGCGACGCAGGACATCGTGCTCAACGACGTGGGCTCGTTCCTCGTCGTCGTGACGCTCGAGGACGGCAGCAGCACGCCCCTCCAGGGGGCGACGATCCGGAGTTGCCGCCTGAGTTCGCCGACTTCGACCTCGTGCGGCACGTCGTCGCGCGGGAGCACCGACGCCAGCGGCCAGCGGCTCGTGGCGAACCAGCTGATCGGACGGCACTACGTCACGGTGACGCATCCCACGCTGTCGGCCAATTCGAAGACGGCGATCGTCGAGATCGTCGACAACGCCACGGTGCCGACCGTGGCGGTGTCGCTCCCGGTGGTGGCCAACCTCCGCGTGACCGTGCGCATGTCTGACGGCACGCAGGTGGGCGACGCCAGCATCACCGCGCGGTTCGGGCCGAACAACGCCTCGACCTCGGGGACCTCGCTCGTGACGGGGCAGCGTGCGCTGACGGTGTTCGGCGACTATCGCGTGTCGGCGACGCTCGCGCCCGGCTACCGGATCGAAACCGACATCGTCAACGGGACCATCACCCAGAACGGCGTCGACGTGCCGGTGACGCTCACGTTCCCCGAAACGTCGACGCTGACTGGCACCGTGCGTCTGCCCTCGGGCGCGGTCGTGCCCAACGCGTATGTCGAAGCGTATTCGGGGGCCTCGTTCTACGACTCCCTCGAGGCCGATGCGAACGGCGCCTACAGCCTGTTCGTCCCGGCCGGCGTCAAGACGACCGTGTTCAGCCAGGACTGGTACTCGAACGACGAACCCGAGCCCATCGGCATGGCCGAGATCACGCCGGCGGTCGGCGCCGCGACGCTCGACCTCGTGCTCGACGGCATACAGCTGCCGGTCGCGCTGATCGACGGCAACGCGACCCCGTTCAGGATCGAGTGGGGCGGCCGGGTCGTCGGGGCGGCGCAGAGCAGCTCGTTGGCGCGATTCAACACGTTCGCGACCAGCGGGACGTCGACCGAGTCGCCCAGCCAGTACCTCGCCGGGTGGCAGGCCGCGGGACGGCAAATCGATATCGTCGAGCGGCTGGCAAACGGCACGAGTCCACTGGCCGGCCTCTTCCAGCGACGCGCGATCTACGTGCCGGCCGACGGCTATTTCATCCGCTACGTCGACACCTACGAGAACCGCAGCGCGACACCGATGACGTTTACCGTGTCGCTGTCGCCGCTGATCCAGTCGGCGTGGGGACACACGATGAAGCGCACGTCGAGTGGCGATGCGATCTTCGATGTCGCCGACCAGTGGCTGCTGACCGGCAACACGGGCACGCGCCGCTACAGCCACGTCTTCGCCGGCGCCGGCGGTGTGCTGCCGACATCGGTCAGCGGGTCGGGGTCGGTATTGAGCACCTGGAGCGCGATCACCCTCCAGCCGGGGCAGAAGGTGGCCTTCCTGCACTTCGGCGGTGAACACCGGAATGAGTCGGCCGGCGTTGGCGCGGTCGAACGGCTCGTCCAACTGCCGCCAGAAGCGCTCGTCGGCCTCACCGACGATGACCGTGCCGCGATCGTCAACTTCGTCGTGCCGGTCGCCAGCACGCAGACGCCGTTTGCCACGGTGACCGGACGCGTGACGCTCGACGGGACCACGCCGGCACCCGGCGCAGTCGTGACGTTCACGTCCGCGAACTCGTTCATCGACGCCGCAAAGACGGTGACGGCCGACGAGAACGGCGATTTCGCGTTCACCTACCCCGTGGGTGGCAGCTACTCGGCGACGGCCGCCTACCAGGGGGCGACATCGCCGGCGACGACGGGCACGCTCGGGGCGGGGCAGTCGGCGCTCACGGTGAACATCAGCTTCACCGGCGGCACCGTCGGCCAGGTGCGCGGGCGCGTGCTGGCGGAAGGCGCCCCCGTGGCGGGTGCGACGGTCGAGTTGCGGCGGTCGTTTCCCGTCCAGACGCGGACGGTCGTCAGTGACGCCGCCGGCGAGTTCACCTTCTTCACGGTCTCGCAGGGCAGCTACCGCCTCCGCGCGACGCTGCCAGGCGGCGAGGTCACGCCCGATGTGTTCGAGGCGATCGCGCCGGGTGAAGTCGTGCTGCGCGATCTGCACCAGCTGACGCGCAGTGGGACACTCACCGTGTCGGTGACCGGCGCCGACGGCACGCCGATCGACGCCGCGTGGGTGTCGGTGGTCGACATCGGCAACGGCGTGCAGGTCGCGCAGGCGACTGGCGCGACCAACGGGCAATATGTGCTCACCGGCGTGCGGCACGCCGCGCCGGGCATGCAGGTGGTCGTGACGTTGTACATCGGTGGCGGCCAGGTGAGCGCCACGGCGGCCGCGACGTTCCCGCCGGGCACGGGACACGCGCTGTCGGTGCCCATCGTGCTCCCCGTCGGGACGCTCACGGGCACGGTCTACGAGAGCAACGGGTCGACGCCCGTCGAACTCGCCACCGTCGTCGTGTCGCAGATGTCGGCGCCAGGCAACGTGATGCAGGTCTACGCCGACACCGACGCGCAGGGACGCTACAGTGCAGCCGGCGTGATCGCCGGGCCAGTGTCGATCGAGGCGTACCACCCCGGCGGGATGCAGACCGTCTCGACCCAGGGGGTGGTTGCCGACCCGCTGCAGGCCACCACGGCGCTCGATGTCGTGTTCGGCGTGTCGGGCACGGTGTCTGGCGTCGTCACGCGCCGCGATGGCTCACCGGCCGAGGGTGCCGCCGTATCGCTGGCGCCGGCGGCCGCCTGGGGCGGAGTCTACGGCTACACCACCACCGCCGCGGATGGCAGCTACACGCTCGCCAACGTGCCGCTGGGCGCGTTCACCTTGCAGGCCTGCGTCACCGAGGCCGAGGGCGATCATTGCGGCGGTGGGCTTGGCAACCTGCTGACCGGTGGGCAGGCGTTGCGACGCGACGTCGCCATCCCTGACGTGGGGTCGGTCAGCCTGGTTACCGGCGACGACAACGGCGAAGGGATGCTCCTCGGCGTGCAGACGGCCGTGTCGGTGCACAGCGGGCAGTTCGGACCGGGTGTGATACCCCAGTGGACGCTCGAGACCGACACCGAGGGCGTCCTCGAGATCCCGAACATCCCGATCGGGACGGTCCTGCTGAGCGCGTTCGACCGTGACGGAAATGCCTGGGCGTTCGACATCACGAATCTCAATTCGCCGGGCGACAACGACGGCGTGCAACTCTGGCGCGACAGCATGTTCCGCGACAACACGTTCAACGTCGATCCCCCGTTCGCGATGTCGCTCAACGGTCGCGACTACGAGTTCGGGTGCGACTTCACGGTGGCGCACACCAACACCGAGGGGCCGTCGCTGGTGCGCGCGATGGGCCTGCGCGTGAGCGGCAACCCGGTGGGGTGCCTGCCGCAGCGCCTGCAGGGCACCGACATCCTCGGCCAGGCGTGGGCCGAGACGCAGCCGTTCAACACCACCGGGGTGCTCGTGACCCGGTCGGTGGCCGAGGTCCGCAACAGCGACGTGGTGCTCATGCGCGACACGTTCGTCAACACGTCGTCGTCGGCGGTGACGCTCGAGGTCGAGTACGAGTCGGCGACGGTCGACGAGGTCGAGTACCTGCGGACTGCCGCGCAGTCGGGCAACCGTTACGTGATTACCGGCGTCAAGGACTCCCCGCGCGACCTCACCGTGCAGGTCTTCGCGGGTAACGACCTGGCGGCGCTCAAGCCGACCGCCATCGAGCCGCAGGCGATTGGCGGACGCCTGCGGGTGCGGTTCACCATCGTGGTGCCGGGCAACTCGCAGCGTCACCTGTTGTCGGCCGTGGCCCAGGTCGGCGGCGAGGACGCTGCCGCGCGGGCGGTGGCGCTCGCCGAGTCGATCGCTGACCGGTCCGACACCGTGTGGCAGTCGTCGATCGTGCGGCGCGATGGCAACACGCTGAACTTCACGCTGGTCGGCGGGGGAGACCTGCCCCTGCCGTAGGTCCGGCCGGGCGGTTCACGCGCTCGCGCCGGCCACGCCTGGGGTCAGGCACGCCGGCACCTCATCAGTCCCGGGGAGGGGCGGCGGAGGAATCCGTCGCCCTGACCGGGCCGTTTCCCTGGGGAATGTCCTCGAGCTACTCCCCTGTGGTCCGCCGGGATGACACCCCGGCGGCGCAGCCGCCCGCCAGTTCAGGCCCGGAACGGTTTGTCGTTGGGCACGGTCGTTGCTATGCTAGCCGACGCTGTCTTCGACGCCTGCGAGGCGAAAGGGCCGACGACCATGTGCGCGTCGGTTGAGATCTGCGGAGTTCCGGAGCGTTTTCATGATGTGGCGTCGTAGCCTGTCCCTGATCGTTGCCTGCACCCTTGCCCTGTCGGCCGCCGCGTGCGGCGACGACACGACGCCGACGTCCCCGACCGAGACGGTGACCGAGGACTACTCGGGCACGCTGGCCCCGAGTGGCACCAACACGCACACGTTCACCGTGAGGGCGTCTGGCACGCTGACCGTGATCCTCAACTCTGTCGCGCCGTTGTCGACGCTGGCGATTGGCGTGTCGATCGGCAGCTGGGACGGCACGAACTGCACGGTCCTGGCGGCCAATCCCAACGCGCGGGCCAGCACGACGACGGCGGCGCTGAGCGGGTCGGCGAACCAGGCGAACTTCTGCCTCCAGGTGTACGACTCGGGCAACCTCACCGGCGAGATCACCTACGCCATCCAGGTCACCCATCCGTAGCCGCGCGATCCGCGCGCACTGACGACCGGGCCCGCCGCTCTGTGCTGGCCCGGTGTGCTCCCACTCTCCATCCCCTCTCGGCGATCGGTCACGACACGGTCGTCTCCGGTGCGAGCGCGTTCGTGACGCGGTGCCGTCGTCGTCTGCGCGACCGGTACAATGCCGCGCATGGACGGATTCGTCGCCGACGTGCTCCGCATCACGCTGCTGAACCTCGCGGCCCTCATGCCCATCGTCAACCCGGCCGGGAACGCGCCGATCTTCCTGTCGCTCACGCGTGGAGCCTCGGCCGACACCCGCGCCGTGCTCTCGCGCCGGATCGCCGTCAACGGCCTGGTGCTCCTCGTCGCGTCGATGCTGGGCGGGACGTACATCCTCGCGTTCTTCGGTGTGTCGTTGCAGGCCGTGCAGGTCGGCGGGGGCCTCGTCCTGACGGCGACGGGCTGGTCGCTGCTCACGCGGTCACCCGACGAACCGCGGGCCGCGCCGGCCGACGATGGCGATGCGCCAGACTGGCTCGCGCGTTCGTTCTATCCGCTGACGCTGCCGGTGACGGTGGGCCCGGGGTCGTTGTCGATCGCCATCACGCTGGGCGCGAATCGGCCAGGGCGATGGCCTCACGACCTCGCCTACCTCGTCGCCGCCCTGCTGGCGGCGCTTGGCGTGTCGTTGGCGATCTACGCGTCGTATCGCTCGTCTGAGCGGATCGAGCGATGGCTCGGCGTCTCGGCGATGAGCGTGTTCCTGCGGCTGTCGTCGTTCATCCTGATGTGCATCGGCGTCCAGATCCTGTGGAACGGCGTCAGCGCCATGTTCGCAACGCTGCCCCGGTGAGGCGCGCACGCCTGGCGCCGCCACGCGCTGCTGGGCGCGGTCGTCGTGAAGGGACGGCGCCGTCGAGCCGCGCCGCCGTGTGGCAGAATCCGCGCATGAGCCGCTTCGCCACCGCGATCGCGTTCACCTCCGTCCTCGTCCTGTGTCCGCACCTGACTCCCGCCCAGGCGCCCGCCGGGCCGGGCATGTCGGCAGACGTGACGGCCCTGCTCGCCCGGCCTGTCGCGCCCGCAACACTCGCCTTGCTTCGGCCGCACGCCTCGGATCAGAAGGTCCAGGAACGCTGGCGTGACGCCGTGACTGATGAATCACCCGCCGTTCGCGCGGCTGCGGCGCGGATGGTGCACGTGGCGGGCGTCCGCTGGATCGTGCCGACGCTCCTGCGTGCCCTGCAGAGTGAGACCGACGAGGCCGCGGCCATCGAACAGGTCATGGCGGTCGTGGCGATCGGTGACGCTGCCGCGATCGAACTCGCCGCGCGTGCCGCCTCGCGATTGCCGGGCGACGTGGCTGCCGCCTTCCTGTCGAGCCTCGCGCGGGCGCGCCCCGGCGAGATCGCCGACCGTGCGACACAGTTCGGGGCGTCGGTTGATGACGTCGCACTCGGAACGGCCCTGGCGCTGGCCGCGCGAAGCGCGGGGCCGGAGACGAGCGTGCTCGCCGACGCGGCCATCGCCCGCGGACTGGTGGCGTGGTCGGTCTTCCTCCGTGAATCGCGGTGGATCGGCCTTCCGGTGGCATCGGTGTGGATCGAGCGGGCGGCACGGGGCGGCGACCTGTTCGTCGACGAACTGGGATGGGCGCTCGCCATTCGCGCCGCTGCGGGCGATACGGCCGCGGCCGCCACCATCGGCACGCTGCCGGCCTCCGGAGCGGCGCCGCTCACGGGCGTGACGCTGGCGCGACGCGTGGCCGACGTCCGGCCCGCGCGGCCTGTCGATCTGGTGGCCGGGCTCGACGCCGAGCAGGCGAGCGACGTCGCGTGGCGGATCGCCGAGTACGGCCTGTCGCGTTGGCTGGACAAGCGCGAGCGCGCGTCGCTCGAGCGGCATCTCGGCCGTCCGTTCGCCGTTGATCGCGCGAAGGAGACGTCTCGGGCCCTGGTCAACTCGGGGGCGGCGGTCGAACGGCGTGCGGGCGCGCAGGCCGAGCGAGTGCGCGCGTTCGGGCCGTTTCCGCCGGGGTTCGTCGCCGATGTGCTCGCCGTGGCGGCCTGCGCACCCGTTGATGCGCCCCTTGGCGCGATCGTGATGTTCCGCGACGACGGGCGTCCGTCGGCGATCGACCTGCCGGCGGCCGGCCTCACCGCCGAATGCCGTGTGGCCTTGCAGGCGTTGGCGATGGCGTCGGTGCTGCCGCCTGCGGAGGCTGCCGCAGGCCGCGTGCTCCTCGTCACGAACCTCGCGTCGCCAGGCGCCACCTGCGCGGGCACCTACCTGCCCGGGCGCGCGCGTTACAGCGGCCGCGCCCTGTTCAGGCGCGACGCCGTGAGCCCGGCCGTGCGCACGCGCGAAGTCCAGCCGGTCGTGCCCGACGTCTCGAAGCGCCAGGGCATCCAGGGCGTGATCATCGGGACGCTCGTGGTCGCGCCATCCGGATGCGTGAGCGCTGTCGAGGTCGATCGCCAGATACCAACGCTGTCGGTCCCCGCGGTCGCCAACATCCTGCAGTGGGAGTTCAGGGCTGCCGAGGCGGGAGGCACGAAGGTCCCATCGGCGCTGACGTGGATACTCAACTTCATGTACTGAGCAACGGCGCGGTTGGCGCCCTGTCGGTCGGCAGCCGCGCGAGCCGCCCACCCCGATGACCGGGCCGCAGAACGTGCTGGCCCGGGACACGGCTCCCACGCCCATGAGCGGCGTGTCTCATCGAAATCTCACGAAAAACACGCCAGAAATTCCCATCCTGACGCGCCGCCAGCTGAAGCGCTCGCCAGCCCAGCCGATTCCTTCCCAGAGAAAACTGGTGAGCGACGATGTGCTGTATCGGCACATCCGCACACCGCACTGAAGAATCTCGCGCGACACGAACGCCGCCCGGCGCCGTGTTGCGGCCCCCCGAGGATTCATGCTCGTCGTCAGTTCAGATCAGCCCCCGCGGGAAGACTGCACCCATTCACCGCGAACCCTTCTGTCGCGACTGACCATCGCCCTGGCGATGGCAGCGAGCCTGCTGGGCTCGGCGCATCCAGCCCGTGCGGCGACATTCATCGTCACCACCACGGACGACGGCGGGGCCGGGTCGCTCCGCCAGGCGATGCTCGACGCGAATGCGGCGCCTGGCCTCGACACCATCAGCTTCAACATCCCGGGTGACGGCGTCCGCGTGATCGCCGTGACCTCGGCCCTGCCCGAGGTCACCGACGCCGTCATCATCGACGGTTACACGCAACCCGGCGCCGCGCCCAACAGCCTGGCGGTGGGTTCCAACGCCGTGATCCTCATCGAACTCGATGGCACCGCCGCCGGGGATGCCGTGAACGGCTTCTACCTCACCTCTGGCGGAAGCACCATTCGCGGGCTGGCCATCACGTACTTCACCTACGCAGGCATCGAGATCGACTACGGCGGCGCGAACACGATCGCCGGCAACCACATCGGCGTCGACGCGTCGGGTGCGGTCGCGAAGCGCAATGGTGTCGGCACGATGTGGGATGGGATCGTCATCGGCTGGATCTCGTCATCTGGCGCGAACGTGATCGGTGGTCAGGCGCCGGCCGACCGCAACGTGATCTCGGCCAACGAGGGCGCCGGCATCTGGATGACGGCCACGAGCGGCGGAAACGTGATTCGCGGCAACTACATCGGGACCAACGCGGCCGGCACCGCCGCGATCGCCAACGGCCAGTACGGCATCCTGCTGGCCGGCCCCGGCGACGAGGTCATCGACAACGTCATCAGCGCCAATGCCGCCGGGTATCCGGGCATCCTGGCACCATCGGCGGCCACAGGCACGATCATCCGCGGCAACCGGATCGGCACGACCGCCGACGGTACCGGCGCCCTCGGCAACGGCGGGCCAGGGATCAGGCTCGAGTCGGCCAACAACGTCGTCGGCGGGACCGACGCGGGCGATGCGAACCTGATCGCGCACAACGCCGGCGCCGGCGTGGTCGTGACCGCCGGGAACGTCGGCAACGCCATCCTCGGCAACAGCATCCATTCGAACACGGGCATCGGCATCGATCTCGGTGACAACGGCGTGAGCCTCAACAACGGGTCGAAGTCATCGACGCAAGCCAATCGCGGCATGGACGCGGCCGTCTTCACCGCCGCGTCGGTGTCTGGCGGCCAGGTCACCGTCGCCGGATACGTCGGTTCGCAGATCGGGCAGTCGGTGTTCGCCAACGCTCGCGTCGAGGTGTTCGTGTCTGACACTGACGCGTCTGGGTACGGCGAAGGCCGCACCTACCTCGGCACCGTCACGACCAATGCCCAGGGGTCGTTCAGCGGCTCGCTGCCGGTGCCCGGGCTGACCACGGGGTCGCGGCTCACGGCGACGGCGACCGACACGCTCAACGACACCTCGGAATTCGGCCCGCAGTTCGTGGCGACCAACGTCGCGCCCGTGCTGACCGCTGCCAACACGCTGACCAGCCTGTCTGAGGATCCCGTCGCGGATGCCGGCACGCTGGTGTCGGCGCTCATCGCCACCCACACGACCGACGACGGGCCCGGCGGCGTGGCCAGCGGGATCGCCGTCACCGGCGTCGACAACGCCAACGGCGCCTGGCAATACACGATCGATGGCGGCACGACCTGGGCCGACTTCGGCAGCCCGTCGGGCACCGCGAGCCGCCTGCTTTCTGCAACCGCGTTGACGTCTGTCCGTTTCGTCCCGTTCGCTCACTGGACGGGCACGGTCGCGTCAGGCCTGACGTTCAGGGCCTGGGACCAGTCGACGGGCACACCCGGCGCGACGGCCGATACCACGGTGACCGGCGGCGCTACCGCCTTCAGCGTGGCCACTGCCAGCGCGAGCATCACCGTCGGGGCGGTGAACGACGCCCCGACCTTCGTGGTCGGCGACGGCATCGTGACCACGAACGTTGCGGGCGCGAGCATGGACTTCCACCAGGCCGTGCTGGTACAGCCCGACGGGAAGATCGTTGCCGCAGGCTACACCTCCACGACCACCAAGGACATCGTCGTCGCACGCTACAACGCCGACGGCAGCCTCGACACGACGTTCGGCGGCGGCGACGGCATCGTCGTGACGCCGGTCGGCACGTCAGACGACGTCGCCAATGCCATCGTGCGGCGTACCGATGGGCGCCTGCTGGTCGTGGGGCAGACGTTCAACGGCAGTGACACCGACGTGGCGCTCGTCCAGCTCACGAGCACCGGCGCCTTCGACGTCGCGTTCGGCGGCGGCGACGGCATCGCCACGTCGGGGCTCGCCGGATACGACGAAGGCTACGATGTCGCGCTGCAGGCCGACGGCCGGATCCTCGTCGCGTCGCAGAGTTCGACGAACCTGCAGGTCGTGCGCTTCAACGCCGATGGCACGCGCGATTCCACGTTCGGAACCGGTGGGCTCGTCGAGGTCGACGTCGCCTCAGGCAATGACCGCACCTACGCCATTGCCCTCGATGCCGACGGCAGGATCCTGCTCGCCGGCAGCGCGGTCGTCGGCCCAAACGTCGACATCGTCGTGGTGCGCCTCACGGACGCCGGCGTGCTCGACACGTCGTTCAACGGCACCGGCAAGGTCACCGTCGACATCGGCACGTCGAGCAGCGACACCGGCTATGCGATGACCCTGCAACCCGACGGCAGGATCCTCGTCGCCGGATGGAGCGATGCGCCAGGTTCCACGCAATTTGCGGTGATTCGCCTCACCGCAGGCGGCAGCCTCGACACGACCTTTGGCGGCGACGGCACGATCACGGTCGATGTCGGCACGAGCAGTGGCAGCAAGCTCGCGCTCGACGTCGTCGTCCAGCCCGATGGCCGGATCCTCGTCGGAGGCACCGGCAACTCCAACGGCAACAACCTCGGGGTCGTGCGTCTCACGGCCGCCGGCGCGCTCGATCAGAGCTTTGGCGGGGGAGATGGGATCGTCGAGACGACGATCAGCACGTACAGCGACGAGCGCGCCCAGGCGCTGGCGCTCCAGGCCGACGGCAGGATTGTCGTGGCCGGGACGACGAACGCGCCGGGCAACTACGACCTGCTCGTGGCCCGCTACACCGCGTCCGGGGCGATCGACGTCGCGTTCGAGGGGGTCGACACGCTCGGCGGCACCGTGTCGTACACCGAAAACGGTCCGGTGCTGGCCCTCGATGCCAACGTCACCGTGTTCGATGCCGATCTCGACTCGGCCAACAGCTACGGCGGCGCCACGCTGACGCTTGCCAGGCACGGTGGGGCAAGTGCCGAGGACCTCTTCTCGTCGACGTCGATGGTGATGACGCCCGGCGGCAGCCTCTCGCATGGCGGCGTCGCGTTTGCCACCGTGACGACCAACGCGGGCGGCACGCTGGTGCTGACATTCAACGCCAACGCCACACCGTCGCTCGTCACCACCGCGCTCAGGTCGATCGGGTATCGCAACTCGAGCGACGCCCCGCCACCGAGCGTGCAGATCGACTGGACGTTCAGCGACGGGAATGCGGGCGCCCAGGGGCCTGGCAGCGCGTTGTCGGCCACGGGAACGACGCTCGTGAGCATCGCGCCCGTCAACGACGCGCCCGTGCTGACGCTCGTGAGCGGAAACGCCAACTACCCGGAAGGCGCCGGCGTGCAGGTCGTCTCGAGCGGCGCGAGCGTGATCGACACCGACAGCGCCGACTTCGACGGTGGAACCATCGTTGTCTGGTTCTCGGCCAACGGTCAGGCCGACGACCGCATCGGCATCGCGAGCGTGGCGAGTCTCGGCATCAGCGTGTCTGGGGCGTCGGTGCGCTACGGCGGCGTCGAGATCGGGACGGCATCGGGCGGGACCAATGGCAGTGTGCCGCTGACGGTGACGCTCAACGCCAATGCCACGCTTGGGGCCGTGCAGGCCCTCGCGCGCTGCATCACCTACGAGAACACGTCAGAGGCGCCCTCCACGGCCGTCAGGACGATGGCGGGCAACATCACCGACGGTGACGGTGGCACGAGCGCCACCGCCTCGGGCACCATCACGGTCATCGCGGTCAACGATGCGCCGACGATCACGAGTGGGACCGCGGTCACCTTGCCGGCGACCGACGAAGACTCCGCGTCGAGCGCGACCGATGTCAGCACGATCCTCGCCGCCGCTTCCTGGGCCGATGCCGACGCCAGTCCCCTGGGCGGCATCGCCATCACGTCGGTGTCGGGCGCGGGGGCGTGGCAGTTCTCGACGGGCGGGGCATGGACGTCGTTTGGCGCCGTGTCTGCGACCGGCGCGCTCCTGCTGCCCTCGGCCGCCCAGGTCCGCTACGTGGGCGGAGGGCTGACTGCAGAGACCGCCACGTTTGCCTGGCGCGCGTGGGACCGCACGTCGGGCGCCGCATCGGCGAGCGGAAGCCCCGCCTACGCGAACCCGGGTTCGGGCGGCGGCAGCTCGGCGTACTCGAGCCAGTCGGCGACGGCATCGATGGTGGTGACGGCCGTCAACGACGCGCCGGTGCTGTCGGGCGTGGCGAACCTGTCGGCGATCGACGAGGACGCCATCCAGAACCCCGGGACGCCTGTGGCCACGCTGGTGGCAGGGCGCATCAGCGACGCCGAGGGGACGAACGGCCTCGGCATTGCGATTACCGGCATCGACAGCACGCACGGCAGCTGGCAGTTCACGATGGGCCCCGGCACCACATGGCAGACCCTGTCGGCCGCCAGCGACGCGAGCGCCCTCCTGCTGGCCGCCGATGGTGGCGCCGCGATCCGCTTCGTTCCCGCGTCGAACTGGAACGGCACCGTCGCGGCAGGCCTGACGATTCGCGCCTGGGATGGCACGAGCGGCACGGCGGGCAGTACCGCCGACACCTCGACCAATGGCGGTTCCTCGGCGTTTTCGTCGGCGACCGCCAGCGCGAGCATCACGGTGACCGCCTCGAACGACGCTCCGACGTCGGCCAACGACGCGATCACGGTGTCGGCCACCGGGGCGGGCCTCGCCGCGGACAGCCTTCGGTGGTCGGTCGACTACCTCGTTGACGTCAGCCAGCCCGTACTCGGCGAGTCGCAGGCGACGGGTCCACGCGATTCCCGGGGGCTCGCCCTCGACGCCACCGGACGCTACCTGTACGTCGGCTACAACAACGGGGGTGGCGACGCCAGCATCCAGGTCAGGCGGATCGATCTGCAGCAGCCAGACCCGGTCTCGGCCGTCGAGGCCAGGCTCAGCGGCCTGCGCGGCAAGGCGATCGATGTCGACGACGTCGGCCGGGTGTATGTCGCCGACGGTGCGTTCATCCGAATCTACGACGAGAAACTCAGCACGCTTCACCACAGTGTTCCCGCAACGAACGTCGAGGGGCTCGACGTGCGGCGCGAGTCGGGCCAGTTGGCCCTGTACGTCAGCGATCGCACGTTGAACACCGTGAGCCGGTGGGTCCTCGACGAGACCGGCGACAGGGTCGAGGGTGCGAAGCGCTCGGGTCTCGGCAGCGACGGCGAAGTGCGCGTGGCGGGCGCCGTCAGCCTGCGTGGCATTGCCGTCGACGGTCGCGGCCGCGTGTGGGCCGCGGATCCGGCGGCCGACAAGGTGTTCCGCATCGACCCCGACGGCACCGACATCGCGTCGGTCTCCGTGTCGGACGCCGTCGATCTCGACGTCGCCGGCGACACAGTCGTCGTCGCGCGCTTCTACGACCGCGTCCTCGCTCTTGTCGACGGATCGATGAAGGTCGTGCAGACGATCGCCGTGCCGTGGAACGCCCTGCGGCTCGACCCGGCCGGGGATGGTGGCGCCGGATCGCTGAGCGGGATCGTCGTCGCTCCGTCAGGCGGCATCTACGTGTCGAACGAAACAGGCGCCACCGCCGACAAGCGGTCGACCTACGGGATCGCCGACGACCGCCGTGGCACCATCGACGGGGTGGACTACACCGACATCACCGAGGCCGACCGGGATCCGGTGCTCCGAGCCGTGTCGAACGTGCTGGCGAACGACACCGACGCCGACGGCACCACGCTGGTCGCCGAACTCGTGACGCGACCCGCGCACGGCGCGGTCACGCTCGCGCCGAACGGCGACTTCTCGTATGTGCCCGACGCAGGCTTCGTGGGCCAGGACGCCTTCACGTATCGGGCCAGCGATGGCGCGCTCGTCAGCGCGGCAGCGACCGTGACGATCGTCGTCGAGTCGGCTGGCGCCGGCATCACCGTCACGCCGACCGCTGGCCTGTCGGTGACCGAGGCCGGCTCGACCGCGACGTTCTCGATCGTGCTCGCGAGCCCGCCGGTGGCCGATGTGACCGTCTCGCTCGAGAGCAGCGACACGACCGAAGGCAGCGTCGCGCCGACGTCGGTGACCTTCACCCCTGGCAACTGGAATGCGGCGCAGGCGGTGACGGTGACGGGGGCAGACGACGCCAGCGCCGATGGCGCGCAGGCGTTCACGATTGTGACGGCGGCCGCGTCGAGCGCGGATGGCGCCTATGCGGGACTCGATCCGGCAGACGTCGCCGTGACGACGAGTGACAACGACAGTGCGAGCGTCATTGTCACGCCACCGCCAGGCCTGGCGGCCGTCGTCAGCGAGGCGGGCAGCAGTGTGACGTTCGCCGTCGCCCTCGGATCGCAACCGGCAGCCACCGTGACGATCGGCCTGAGCAGCAGCGACACGACCGAGGGCGTCGTCTCGCCCGCGACCCTGACCTTCGGGCCCGGCAACTGGAACACCGCGCAAGTGGTCACGGTGACAGGCGTGGATGATGCCGCGATCGATGGCACGCAGGTGTTCAGCGTCGTCACGGCGATCGCGGCCAGCACCGACGCGGCCTACGATGGCATCGATCCCGCCGACGTGCTGATCGCGACGACCGACGACGATGTCGCAGGCATCACGGTGACGCCAGACAGCGGCCTCACGGTGACCGAGGCCGGCGGCACCGCAACGTTCGCGGTGGTGCTCGCGTCGCAGCCGGGCGCCGACGTGTCGGTGAGCCTGTCGAGCAGCGACACGTCCGAGGGCACGGTGGCACCGGCGTCGCTCACCTTCACGCCGGCCACCTGGAACGTCGCGCAGGTAGTCACAGTGACGGGCGTCGACGATCCTGCCGCCGATGGGTCGCAGCCGTTCACGATCGTGACCGCGGCGGCGCAGAGCGCAGACACCGACTACGCCGGGATCGACGCCTCAGACGTGCTGGTCGCCTCGGTCGATGACGATGCCGCCGGCGTGACCGTCACGCCCACCGCCGGTCTCGTCGTCAACGAGAGCGGGAGTACGGCCAGCTTCGTCGTCGTCCTGAACACGCAACCCGTGGCTGCCGTGACGTTCGATCTCGTCAGCAGCGACACGACCGAGGGCACGGTCTCGCCGGCGATGGTGACGTTTGGTCCCGGCACGTGGAACCAGCCGCAGACGGTGACGGTCACGGGCGTCGACGACGCCGTGGCCGATGGCAGCGTGGCGTTCAGCATCGTGACCGGTGCCGGCAGCAGCACCGATATCGACTACGCGGATCTCGATCCCGCAGACGTGACGATCACCACGAGCGACAACGACACGGCGGGCATCACCGTGGCGCCGACCGCGAACCTGACGGTGACCGAGGCCGGGGGCACCGCGACGTTCACGGTTGTCTTGCAGACGCAGCCGACGGCCGACGTGACGATCGACGTCAGCAGCAGCGACCTCACCGAAGGCACCGTGACGCCGGCCGTCCTGACCTTCACGCCGGCCACCTGGAACACGGCACAGCGCGTGACGGTGACGGGCGCAGCCGATGCCGTGCGCGATGGCGACGTCGCGTTCGTGATTGTCGTGGCCCCCGCGATCAGCAGCGATGGTCGCTATGCCGGCATGGATCCCGCTGACGTGAGCGTGACGAACCTCGAGGGCAGGCTGGTGAGTGCCGCCAGTGGGCGCGTGCTCTCGGTCGGTGGCCAGCCGGTGGGTGGCGTCACGATCTACCTCACGGGCGCGGCCGTGGCCTCGATGACGACCGAGGCCGATGGGACGTACCGGTTCGCCGACCTCGAGCAGGGGCAGGCGTACGTGGTGATTCCCGTGCGCGACGGCTACGGGTTCACGCCTGGTGCACACGCCATCGACGCGCTCGACGGCGACGTGGTCGCCGACTTCGTCGCCGTCAGGCTCTACAGCTTGACCGGCGAGGTCAACGACAAGAACGGCAGCGGCGTTGGCGGCGTGCAGGTCGAACTGCGCTGCGGGACGACACACCTCGTCACGACGACTGGCGCGGGAGGGCGGTACGCCTTCGATGGTGTTCCCGAGGGTGCCTCGTGCACCGTCACGCCCGAGGCGCCCGGCTTCACCTTCGGGCCGGGAACGATCGTGGTCACGCCGGGCGCGACGCCCGAGGTGGCACCGATCGATGTCGTCGAGGGGCTGTTCACGCGCTACTTCGCCGAAGGCGCCACGGGGCTGTTCTTCGACACCAACATCGCGTTGATGAACGCGACCGACACCGCAGCCGACGTCCGCGTCCGCTTCCAGCGGCCCGATGGCGTCGAGGGCGTCGTGTCGGTGACAATGCCGCCGCTCAGCCGGGCCACGGTCAATCCGGAGCAACTCGACGAGATGCGCGACACGGCGGTGGCGACCGTCATCGAGTCGACGCAGCCCATCATCGCCGACCGGACCATGCACTGGGATGGCATGGGGTACGGCAGCCACAGCGAGTCGAGCATCGCGCAGCCGCTGACGCAGTGGTTCCTCGCCGAGGGGACGACGGCCGCTGGGTTCCAGCTGTTCTACCTGGTGCAGAACCCGAACACGACGGACGCGGTGGTCGAGGTGCGCTACCTGCTGCCGGCGCCGCAACCGCCAGTCGTCAAGACCTACACCGTACCGGCCGGCAGCCGGTTCAACATCTGGGTCAATCTCGAGGACACGAAGCTGGCATCGACCGACGTGTCGGCCGTCGTCACCTCGCGCAATGGGGTCTCGGTCATCGTGGAACGGTCGATGTACCTGTCGGGCCACGGGCGCACGTTCGACGCTGGCCACGAGAGTGCCGCGATCGAGGCCCCGGCACGGCAGTGGTTCCTCGCCGAGGGGGCGACGGGCACGTTCTTCGACCTGTTCACGCTCATCGCCAATCCCGGCGACGAGGCCGC
>JAEUQQ010000213.1 GCA_016789685.1 Acidobacteriota bacterium
GCACCTGGAGCACGTACCACATCGCATCCCTGTGGGTCGGACTCTCGGTCTGCATCCCGACCTACATGCTTGCTGCCAGCCTCGTGGGAGCTGGCATGAACTGGTGGCAGGCGGTCGGCACGATCATGCTGGGCAACCTGATCGTGTGCGTGCCAATGGTGCTCATTGCCCATGCAGGCACGCGGTACGGCATCCCGTTTCCGGTGCTCGCGCGGGCATCGTTCGGCGTGCTGGGCTCGAATGTGCCAGCGCTGATGCGGGCCCTGGTTGCCTGCGGCTGGTTCGGCATCCAGACCTGGATCGGCGGCCAGGCCATCTACACGATGCTCAAGGTCGCGGCACCGCAGTACGAGCCGCCCTACGCCGCATTCCTCGGCTTCTTCGTGTTCTGGGCGTGGAACATGTACATCGTCGTGCGCGGCAGCGAGTCGATCAAGCGGCTCGAAGCGTACGCGGCGCCGTTCCTGATCGTGTCGGGGCTGGCGCTGTTCGCGTGGGCCGTGACGCGCGCAGGAGGCCTCGGCCCGATCCTGGCGCGCCCGAGCGCCTTCGCGACGACCGGCGACTTCTGGGTCGTCTTCGTGCCGTCGCTCACGGCGATGGTCGGCTTCTGGGCGACGCTCGCCCTCAACATCCCCGACCTGTCGCGTTACGCGCGCAGCCAGCGGGCGCAGGTGCTGGGCCAGTTCCTCGGGCTTCCGACGACGATGACGCTGTTTGCGTTCATCGGCGTCGCGGTCACGTCAGCATCCGGCGTGATCTTCGGCGAGCCGATCTGGGATCCCGTGCAACTGCTGTCGCGGATCGAGAATCCCGTCGTCGTGCTGATCGCGCTGTTCGCCCTGCTGATCGCGACGCTGACCACGAACGTCGCCGCCAACGTGGTCGCACCGGCCAACGGGTTCGCGAACCTGTGGCCGTCGCGCATCACGTTCGCCACCGGCGGCATCATCACGGGCGTCATCGGCATCGCGATCATGCCGTGGAAGCTCCTCGAGAACGCCGACCGCTACATGGGCTGGCTGGTCACCTACTCGGCGTTCCTCGGACCGATTGCCGGCGTGTTCATCGCCGACTACTGGGTCGTGCGCGCGACACGGCTGGCGCTGGCAGATCTCTACACGCGCGAGGGCATCTACGGGCGATGGAACGGCGCGGCGCTCGTGGCGCTGGCCGCAGGCGCCGGCCTGGCCGTCATCGGGCTCTTCGTGCCGGCGGTGCGCTGGGTGTACGACTACGCCTGGTTCGTCGGCTTCGGCGTCGCCTTCGTCCTGTACGTGTTGCTGATGCGTGGCACGCCACGCGTGACGCTCGACGACGTCCCAGGCGCGTGACATCGGCAGCAATGCACGGCGAGGGATAGAATCAGGCCAGCGACCACTGTTCGTCGCACGACATCTCGGGGACGCACTCATGCCACTGCTGATCAGGAACGGCGACATCGTCACGGCCGACGCGAGGGTGCGCGGTGACATCTACGTCGAAAGCGAGACCATCACCGCCATTGGATCCGATCTCGTTGTCGCATCGGGCACCGAGGTGATCGACGCGAGCGGCAAGCTCGTCTTCCCCGGCTTCATCGACCCGCACGTGCACATCTACCTGCCGTTCATGGCGACGTTCGCCCGCGACACGCATGAGACGGCGAGCGTCGCGGCCCTGGTCGGCGGCACGACGACGTTCATCGAGATGTGCTGCCCGTCGCGCAACGACGACGCGCTCGAGGGCTACCGCCTGTGGAAGGCAGAGGCTGCGAGCGGAAGCGCGTGCGACTACAGCTTCCACATGTCGGTGTCGAAGTTCACCGACGTGACCGAGGCGCAACTGCGCGAGATCGTGGCCGACGGCATCACGTCGTTCAAGGTGTTCCTGGCGTACAAGGGCGCCTTTGGCATCGACGATGGCGAGTTGTACCAGACGCTGATGCTGGCAAGGCAACTGGGCGTGATCGTGACGGCGCACTGCGAGAACGCCGAACTCGTCAGCCGGCTGCAGCAGCGGCTGATCGCCGAGGGGAAGACAGGACCCGAGTGGCACGAGCCGAGCCGTCCGGAGTCGGTCGAGGCCGAGGGCACGCACCGGTTCACGACCTTCCTCGAGAACACGGGCGCCTCGGGGTACGTGGTGCACCTCTCGAGTGAACCTGCCCTCCGCGCAGCACTCGCGGCCCGGGCGCGTGGCGTGCGGGTGTCGATCGAAGCCGTGATTCCGCACCTCGTGCTCGACAGGACGTTTGCCGAGCGGAGTGGCATCGAGGGAATGAAGCACGTGATGTCGCCGCCACTGCGCGACCGGCGCAACCATGCGGCGCTGTGGGCGGCGCTCGCCGAGGGCGCCATCGACACCGTGGCGACCGACCACTGTCCGTTCGATGTGTCGCAGAAGCGCATGGGCGAACGGTCGTTCGTCGAGATCCCCAACGGCATCGGCGGCATCGAGGAACGCGTGAACCTCCTGTATACGCATGGTGTCTCGCGCGGACGGCTCGACCTGCAGCGGTTCGTCGATGCCGCGAGCACGCGTGCGGCGAAACTGTTCGGCCTGTTCCCGCGCAAGGGCACGATTGCTGTAGGAAGCGACGCCGACATCGTGGTCTACGACCCGACCTACCGCGGCACGCTGTCTGCCGCCACGCAGCAGAGCCGGAACGACTACAACGGCTTCGAGGGCATGGCGATCGAGGGCCGACCGTCGCTCGTCACCGTGCGTGGCTGCGTCCAGGTGCGCGACGGCCAGTTCGTCGGCGAACGCACACGGGGCCGCTTCCTCAGGCGAACGCCAAACGCCTGACCTCCGACACCCCGGTTTCCGCAACGGAAACGGCGGATGATGAGAGCCTGACCCGAATTGGCGGGATACACGGGGTCGAACGCCGGTTTTCGCCAACGGCCGTTTCCGCCCGTTGGGGCAGGACACGCGCGAGTGCGCAAAACAGCCCGAAAACCACCCCGCAACTGCCGTTGTCGTCGCGGAAACGGCGGATGATGAGGGTCTGACCCGAATTGGCGGGCGGAGGCGGGAGGATCGTGAGATTCCGCCTCCGCCGGGTGTCACTGCAGGACGTCGATCAGGCGGCTGTACTTCACGACGAGGCTGCGGCCGACGCGGCGGGTCGACAGGTCGTCGAGGTCTTGCGTGTCGTTGAAGACGATGAACAGGCCAGTGTTCGAGGGACCGACCCACCCGAACCGCAGGTTGGTCGACCAGATCTGCGCACGATCGTTGTACTGCAGCAACGCCTGCAGATAGAGGCTGGGCGAGAACGAGTACGACGCCCGCGTGCGCACCAGGTTGGTTTCGAAGTTCCCCCACGGCAGGCGCACGTCGTTGCGCACCCAGTAGAGGCTCGTGTTGAGCGTCTGGCCCGCGCGGATGTTCACGCCGGCCGTCGTCGCGAGCCGTTCGCCACCGAAGAACCCGCCCGCCCGCACCTGCCCGTCGAGCCACACGGGCGCCGCCTTGTTCGTGAAGCCGACGATCTGCGCCTCCTTGTGGTTGTATGTCCCCACAGGCACCTCGACGCCGGGATAGATGGGAAACGACTCGACGACACCTTCCTTCGTGAAGTTGATCCCCGTGTGCAGCTCGTGGCCGGCGCGGAAGGCCCAGTGGTTGTCGACGTGGACGAACCCCGTTTCCTGGACGCGATCGAAGTTCCAGAAACCGCGGTAGTTCACGTGTGGACGCAGTTCGAGGAACCGGAACCGGTTTTCGGCGAGGCGGATGGTGCGGAACACGCCACCGTCCACACTGCGATATCCCCGCCGCGACAGGAAGCCCACCTGCGGCGCGAACGCATCCCCGACCTGCGTGAACGTGCCCGTCAGGCGCAGCCCCGGCGATTCCCACCGGCTGCCGAGACTGAACGCGAGTTGGCGCCCCGTGGCGTCTGGCGACGCCGTCCGCGCCACGAACCCCTGGACGCTGCCGCGACGCCCGACGCCGATCCGTGCGTCGGCCGCGTAGGTCTGGCCGTTGTCGCCGTCGCGCGCAATCGTGCCCGTCGCCGTCCGATTCGTGAACAGCACGCCAACGCTCGATCGGTTGGGCAGGTCCCTGCTGACGCGGGCCACGCTGAAGTTGGCGCTCGAGATGTCGTCGCCGACGCGCGCGGTCTGCATGTTGAGCAGGCCAACGTTCACGCCGCCGACCTTCCCCGTCAGCCGCCCGCCCCCGCGAATCGGGATCACCGTCCCATCGTCACCGATCCCGATGCGGCGGCTGAAGAACAGCTCGACGTCGCCGGGAAGCCCCACCGAGAACAGGCCCGCGTTCTCGAGGAAGAAGGGCCGCTTCTCGGGAAAGAAGAGGTTGAAGCGGTCGAGGTTGATCTGTTCCTCGTCGACCTCGACCTGCGCGAAGTCGGTGTTGACGGTCGCGTCGAGCGTCAGGCTCGGCGTGACGCTCCACTTGGCATCGGCGCCGATGTCGCGATCGCCCTCGGTATCGCCGCCGCGCACGGTCGTGCCCGAGACGAGCCCGTACGGCGCGACCTTGAGGTTGCGTTGCGCGGGCACCTCGAGGCCCGTCACGCGCCCTGCGTCGGTGAGGCGGAAGATCGTGTACTGCCGGTCGAGCCTCGCCCAGAAGGCCTTCTCGTTGCGCCGCTGGATGTTGCGCTGGAAGTTGATGCCCCAGCTGTCGTCGCCCGGCCGATAGCGCAGCGTGCGGAACGGGATGGCGAACTCGGCGCTCCAGCCGTGCTCGGCCGTCGTGACGCGCACCTGCCACGCGCCGTCCCAGTTGAGGTTGAACCCGCCGCCCGACCCGGCCTGCTGGCGGTTCTGTCCCGTGTCGCCGCCCTGGCCCTCGCGCGCCACCTGGCCGTCGTACTCGATCCCGGCCGGGTTGGTGCCGAACACGAAGCCGTTCTGCCCGTCGCGATATGTGTCGAGAATCACGCGGAAACTGTCGGTGTCGTCGAGCGAGGCATCGCGACGGCTGTCGCTGGCCACGATGGTCGTCGGCGTCCGGTCGTGGCACACCACCCCGATGTAGAGCGTCGTGGCGGTGTAGACGATGCGCACCTCGGTGCGCTCCGAGGCGGCCGCCCCGTCGTCGGGCGTAATCTGCCAGAAGTCAGACGATACCGGCGCGCTGGCCCAGGCTGGGTCAGTGAGCACGTTGCCGTCGAGCGTGGGCGGCGTCGAGACCGGCACGGCCTCGAGCACGGGGCGATCCTGGCGCGGCTGAGCCGCGGCAGCCAGTGGCAGCAAGACCAACAGCAGGGCGAGGAGACGTGCGCGCATCGGCGAGATGGTAGTCGATCGCGCTGCGCGCGCGGCTCCCGGTGCGAGGGACAAGTGCGACATGACGGCGAAGCGCTTCGGCGCCCGTGGCATCCGGCCTTGATCCCGCGCAGCCGCGTGCGGATAATCAGCGCTTCGGCATCCGATCCCGTTCCGAGTCATCCCCTGCAGGGAACCTGGCCATGACCCCATCCACGTCTTCGACCGCGCCTTCGGCGCTCGCCACCATCACGCACTGGATCGACGGGGCCCCGTACGAGGGGCCGGTCGAACGCTGGGGCGACGTCTACAACCCGGCGACCGGCCAGCAGACGGGCCGCGTCGCGTTTGCCGACAAGGCCGTCATCGAGACCGCCGTCGCCTCGGCCACGCGTGCCGCTGCATCGTGGCGGAACGCATCGCTCGCCCAGCGGACGCGCGTCATGTTCGCGTTCCGCGACCTCATCGAGACCCACAAGCGCGAACTCGCCGAGGTGCTGACGCGCGAGCACGGCAAGGTGCTCGCCGACGCCACGGGCGAAGTGACGCGCGGCCAGGAGGTCGTCGAGTTCGCGTGCGGCCTGCCCCAACTCCTGAAGGGCGAGTTCTCCGAGAACGTCTCGACCGAGGTCGACAGCTACTCCATCCGGCAGCCGCTCGGCGTCGTCGCCGGCATCACGCCCTTCAACTTCCCGGCGATGGTGCCCATGTGGATGTTCCCCATCGCGATCGCCTGCGGCAACGCGTTCATCCTCAAGCCGTCCGAAAAGGATCCGTCGGCGGCCAACCTGATGGCGCGGTTGTGGAAGCAGGCCGGCTTGCCCGACGGGGTGTTCACCGTCGTGCACGGCGACAAGGTCGCCGTCGACGGGCTGCTGCTCCACCCCGGCGTCGCCGCCGCGAGCTTCGTCGGCTCCACGCCGATCGCGAAGTACGTGTACGAAACCGGAACGAAGGCCGGCAAGCGCGTGCAGGCGCTCGGCGGCGCCAAGAACCACATGATCGTGCTGCCCGACGCCGACCTCGAGCTCGCGGCCGACGCCGCGGTCAGCGCCGCGTTCGGCTCGGCCGGCCAGCGCTGCATGGCCATCTCGGCGCTGGTGACGGTCGGTGACGTGGCCGAGAAGCTGCTGCCCCGCATCCAGGAGCGCATGCACAAGCTGAAGGTCGCCCCGGGCATGGAGCCGGGCGCCGACATGGGACCGCTGGTCACGAAGGAGCACCACGCCCGCGTCAGGGGCTACGTCGACAAGGGCGAGGCCGAGGGCGCGACGCTCGTCGAAGACGGCCGCACGCTCCAGGTGACCGGCGGCGACAACGGCTACTTCCTCGGGCCGACGATGTTCGATCGTGTGACGCCGTCGATGACCATCTACCAGGACGAGGTGTTCGGCCCGGTCCTCGCGGTCGTGCGCGCCGAGACCTACGAAGACGCCCTGAAGCTGGTCA
>JAEUQQ010000738.1 GCA_016789685.1 Acidobacteriota bacterium
CACCGGCGTCCATGCGGTCGACAGTCCGCTGATTGACGTCGACGGCAGTGTCTTCGTCACCTGCAGCGGGTCACGCGGCCAGCAGACCCCCGTCTCGATCTACCGCATCACGCCCGGGGGCACGCGCGAGATCTTCGCGACGGGCATCATCAACGCCACGTCGCTGGCGTTCGATCCCCAGGGGGCGATGCACGTCACCAGCCGGTTCGACGGGAGCGTGATGAAGGTCGCGCGCGACGGTACGGCCACCGTCGTCGCCAGCGGCCTGGGCATCACCTGCGGGCTCGCGTTCGCCGCCGACGGCACCATGTACGTCGGCGACCGGACCGGCACCGTGCATCGCCTCGAGCCCGACGGCGAGGCCGAGCCGTTCGCGACGCTGCCACCCAGCATGGCGGCCTACCACATGGCCGTCGGGCACGACGGGACGCTGTTCGTGTCGGTGCCCACGCTGTCGCCGCGCGACGCGGTCTACGGCATCGACCCCGACGGCGAGGTCGCGGTGGTCACCACCGCGTTCGGACGTCCCCAGGGGCTGGCCGTCGACCCGTCGGGCGACCTGTACGTGGTCGATGCGGTGGCTGGCGCCTGCGGCTTGTACCGCATCGCGCCCGGCGATGACGCCGCGCCGGAACTCGTCGTCGCGGGCGCGGACCTGGTCGGCGTGGCCTTCGACCGGCATGGCGGGTTCGTGCTGTCATCGGGCGACACCGTCTGGCGATTTCTCGGAGCCGGGGGCACGACGGTCACGATGTAGCCCGCGCCCCGTGCCCTCCTGCCCGCAGTGGGGCGGTCTGGCTGATGTGGTGGTTGAGCTGGTGAGCCTCGCCCCACGCGTTGCGCGGACACCGCGCGCCCGGCCCGATTCTCGCCCGATTCAAGGGCGCCAGTGAATGGCAGTTCATTTGCTTTGGCCGTAGTGTCCTGCGCCCAGCGGCGCGTGCCGCTCGCAGGATGCTCCGTGCGCATCCGCGCACGTCCCCGGGGCAATGCTCCCTGGCCGCCCGCCGCTCCCCCTCTCGACCAGGTGACGCGCTCCGTGTTCCTTGGAGACGCCAATGTCGCCCCGCCCCGCGTTCCGCCACCCCTCACTCTCGATCCCGGCCGCGGTCGCCTGTCGTCGCCTGTGGGCCGTCGTGCTCGCGGCCGTCGCGGTGGTGGCGCCAGGCGCCAGCGACGCGTGGGCGCAGCAGACCATCAATGGCAGCCTCATCAAGGTGATCGTCAGCGACACGCTCGCGCCAGAGATCCTCGCCAAGGCGTCGACGGCGCAGGGGGCAGGCGACCCCTACGTGGGCCAGTACTGCTGCAACGGTCCGACATGGGGCACCGTGATCTGGCTCAATGGCGGAAGCGCGAAGTTCAGCTCGCCGTACCAGGGGCAGACGGGCTTCACGCCCGTCAGCAACACACTGCAGGCGGTGACAGGCGGAAGCCAGATCGTCACCGTGGTCGATCTCGGCGCGACGGGCCTGCGGCTGACGCAGGTGTTCACCTACATCGAGGGCACGCGCTACGTCACCAAGGACTGGACGCTGACGAACACCGGCGGATCGAGCTATACCGACCTGCGCCTGTTCCACGGCGGCGACACCTTCTTCGGCGGCGTCGACTCGGCCTACGGCTTCTACGACGCGGCCAACAGCATGGTGTACGTCCGCAACAACGACTACACGAACTGGGGCCTGATGGGGTTCTACGCCAACCCGGGCACGCCCGCGTCGCACTACTTCCAGGGGCACTACGGCACCGGCAACAGCTACGCGAAAGACACCGGGTCGCTGCCCGACAGCGTGGTCTCGAGCTACACCGACTCGGGGTACTACCTGCAGTGGAACCGGGCGACGCTGGCGCCGGGGCAGTCGTGGTCGATTCAGGCCTTCGAGACCTGGACGCCAGCTGGCGGTGTGCAGGTGCTCGCGCCCGCCAACCAGAACACGACCGCCGACACCACGGTGACCTTGCCGTTCACCGTGCAGAACCTCACCGCGAGCGGTGCCACGTACTCCCTCACCGCCACGAGCGGGGCCGGCTGGACCACGACCCTGCCCGGGGGGGCGAACGTCACCGTGCCCGCCAACAGCTCGAGCACCGTCAACGTGCAGGTCGTCGTGCCGCCGGGCGCGAGTGGCAGCAGCACGGTCACGCTCGCGACCGGAGGCGGGGGTGTGGCGTCGGCGTCGAACACGCTCACGGTCGTGAACCTCTCCCTGGGCCTCTCGCCGTCGAGCGTCAACTTCGGCACCGTCGCCGTCGGCAGTGCCGCCGCGGCGCAGGCGGTGACGGTGACGAACAACAGCAGCGGCGCGGTCACGCTGGGCACCGCAACCGCGACGTCGCCCTTCGGCAAGTCGTCTGACACGTGCAGCGGTGCCGTCCTGGCCATCGGCGCCACGTGCACGGTGTCTGCCACGCTCGCCACGGGGTCGGCAGGGACGTTCAATGCCTCGCTCAACCTGCCCGTGCTCGAACCGCTCCTCATCACGCGCACGGTCGCCTTGTCGGCCGTGGTGTCAGACGTGGTGCTGCCCGCCACGCCGGCCTTCTCGTCATCGACCACGTGGGTGAACAACCAGACGCGGACCGGACTCGTCGCGACGCCGGCCAGTGGCAACGACGCGGCGGTGACCCACTTCAAGATCACGACCGTCACCGGCGGCACGTTGTTCCAGGCAGACGGGACCACGGTGCTCGCGGCAGGCGACTTCATCACGAAAGCCGAGGGCGCTGCGGGGCTGAAGTTCACGCCGACGGCCAACAGCTTCACCAACGGCGTCGTGGGCGTTCGCGCGTCATCGAGTGCCAGCGACGATGGACTCGGCGGAAGCGAGGCGCAAGCCACGGTCGTCGTCCAGGCCGTTCCGGTGCTCGGCAACCCGACCACGACGGCCACCTACGTCGAAGACGACGCCGTCGGTGTCGCGGTGTTCCCGGCGGCCGAGGTGCTCTACAACGGCGGACTGTTCAGCGGCGCCAAGGTCACCATTTCGACCGGATTCGTGAGCGGGCAGGACGTCCTGACGTTCACGAACTCCGGCGGCATCACCGGCGCGTGGAACGGCACGTCGGGCGTCCTCACCATCACGGGCAGTGCCTCTGACGCCGCGTACACGACGTTTCTGCGCAGCATCCGCTACGTGAACGGCAACACGACCAACCCCACCCTCGGCGGGCGCACGATCTCGGCGAGCCTGGGCACGACCTCGCTCTACTACGACTCGACGGGGCACTACTACGAGTTCGTGAGTGTCGCCGGGCTGGCGTGGGGCACGTCACGCACGCGCGCAGGCGCCACCGGCAGTTACGGCACCGCGGGCTATCCGACGGGCATGTTCGGCCTGCAGGGGTACCTGGCGACCATCACCTCGGCCGACGAAAACGCCTTCCTCACGCAGAAGGTCGCCGGCAGCGCGTGGATTGGCGCGACCGATGTCAGCGTCGACGGGCAGTGGCGCTGGGTGACCGGGCCCGAGGGCCTCGAGAGCAGCGGCAACGGGCGCCTGTTCTGTGTCGGCAACAATCCGTGCACCGCCCAGTCGGGCTACTACGTCAACTGGAACGGTGGCGAGCCGAATGGTGCGGCGCATTCAGAAGACTACGCGCACATGATGAGCTGGACGACGCCGGCCGGCATGTGGAACGACCTGCCCGACGCGGGCGGCGGAGGGCAATACGCGTCGACCGGGTATGTCGTCGAGTACGGCGGAATGCCCGGCGACCCGAACCTGACGCTGCAGACGAGCGTCACGATGACGGTGCAGGGCGCCAACGATGCGCCGACCATCACGCAGGGCGCCACGGCTGCCGTCACCATGAGCGAAGACGGCGCGCCAACGGCATTTGCCCTCACCCTGAACGCGACAGACCCTGAATTCGACACGCTGACGTGGAGTGTGAGCACGGCGGCCGCGCACGGCACGGCCACCGCCAGCGGAACGGGGCTGTCAAAGGCCATCGCATACACGCCCGTCGCCGACTACGCGGGCGCCGACAGTTTCGTGGTTCGCGTGACCGACGGCGTCCTGACCGACACCATCCAGGTCAACGTGACGGTGTCGGCGGTCAACGACGCCCCGATCATCACCGACGGGACGTCGGTCGCGGTCACGCTGGATGAGAATGGCGCCCCGACCGCGTTCACGCTGACGCTGTCGGCCAGCGATGTCGATGCCGACACGCTCACGTGGAGCATCGCGTCGCAGGGAGCCCACGGCACGGCAAGCGCCAGCGGCACAGGGCTGTCGAAGGCCATCGGCTACACCCCGGCCATCGACTACGAGGGGACCGACAGCTTCGTGGTTCGCGTCAGCGACGGCACGCTGACCGACACGATCACCGTGCAGGTGACGATGCGGCCGCGGCCCAACACGCCGGTCGTCTCGAACGCAACCGCCTACGTGAACAACATGAGTGCCTCGGGCCTCGTGGTCACGCCGACCAGCGGCGACACGGGCACGAGTCATTTCAGGATCGCGTCGATCGTGGGCGGGACGCTGTTCAAGCACGACGGGACGACGCCGCTCGTTGTGGACGACTTCATCACGCTGGCCGAGGGCGCGGCCGGACTGAGGTTCCTGCCTGACACCGACGCGTTCAGCGATGGCAGCGTCGGCGTCCAGGCGTCGGCCGACGCCACGAGTGCGGGCCTGGCGGGCCAGGTGGCGACGGGAACGGTTGACGTGCTGGCGGTGCCGATCCTCCGCAACACCGAGGGCACGCGCACCTTCGTCGAAGACGGTGCGCCGGCCGTCGTGTTCCCTGACGTCACCGTGCTCTACGGCGGAGCCACGCTCTCGCAGGCGAAGGTGTCGATCGGGGCAGGATTCGTTGCCGGCCAGGACCAGTTGCAGTTCGCGAACGCGGGACCAATCACCGGCGCGTGGAACTCGACCAGTGGAGTGCTGACGCTGACCGGTGAGGCGACTGACGCGCAGTACCAGGCGGCCCTGCGGTCGATCACGTATCGCAACACCAACCTGCTGAATCCCGCCACGACGCCGAGGGCCGTGTCGATCACGCTGGCCAACGGCGCGCTCTACTCGGGCGATACGAACCACTACTACGAGTTCGTCGCCGCCGCGGGCATCTACTGGACGGCATCACGCGCGCGTGCCGAGAACGTCGCGCAGTACGGCCAGCCGGGCTATCCGCGCGGGATGTTCGGCTTGCGCGGGTACCTCACGACCATCACGTCGGCGGCCGAGAACGCCTTTCTTGCGCAGAAGGTGTCGGGCACCTCGTGGATCGGCGCCTCTGACGCGCTGCAGGAGAACACGTGGCGCTGGGTCACCGGCCCCGAAGGGCTCGAAGACGCCGGCAACGGGCGCATCTTCTGCATCGGTGTCATCACGTGCGTCGCGCAGAACGGGCACTACGCCAACTGGAACACCCGTGAGCCCAACCAGTCGGGCAACGAAGACTACGCGCACATGATGTCGTGGTCGGCGCCCGTGGGCCGGTGGAACGACCTGCCCGACCAGAGTGGTGGCGGATCGTATCGGTCGACCGGGTACCTCGTCGAGTACGGCGGCCTGCCGGGCGATCCCGTCGTGACGCTGCAAGGCGAGGCGACGGTGGTCGTGCAGGCGTCGAACGACGGACCGGCCGCCAACGCCAACGCCTACGCGGTGGCCGAAGACGGCGTGCTCACCACGACGCCCCCGGGTGTGCTGGGCAACGACAGCGATCCGGAAGGCGACAGCCTCACCGCGCGCCTGGTCAGCGACGTCGCGCACGGCACGCTCGCCCTGGCCGCGAACGGCAGCTTCACGTACGCGCCCGCGCGCGACTATGCGGGGCCCGACGCCTTCACGTACATCGTCAGCGATGGTGTGTTCGAGTCGTTGCCGGCCACGGTGTCGATCACGGTGACGGCGGTCAACGACGCGCCGACGGCGCGGGCCGATGCCTTCGCCATCGCCGAGGACGCCCCGCTCGACGTCGCCGCTCCCGGGGTGCTTGCCAATGACAGCGACATCGAGCGCACGCCGTTGCTGGCGATCCTCGTGTCGTCGCCTGCGCACGGCACCGTGCAGCTCTCGGCCTCGGGCGCGTTCGTCTACCAGCCCGCACCTGAATACAGTGGTGTCGACAGCTTCAGTTACAAGCCGAGCGACGGCAGCGCCACCGGGACGGCCGTGCTCGTGTCGATCACCGTCAGCCGCGTGGACGATGCGCCTGTCTCGGGCGACGATCGGTACGGCACGCGTGAAGACACGGCGCTGATCGTGCCGGCACCCGGGCTCCTCGGCAACGACCGCGATCCCGATTCGCCGGTGCTGACGGCGATCCAGGTCATGGGCGCCAGGCACGGCGGCGTGACCATCAATCCCGACGGCAGCTTCGGCTACATGCCGGATCCCGACTGGAGCGGCATCGATGAGTTCATCTACGCGCCGTTCGACGGGACGACGCGGGGAGCCGAGGTGACGGTGCACGTGGTGGTCGGCTCCGAGAACGACGTGCCGGCCGGCCGCGCAGACACGTTCGCGACCGACGAAGACACGGTGCTGCTGGCCACCGCCGGTGTGCTTGCCAATGACGTGGACCCCGACTCCCCGTTGACGGCCGTGCTCGTCACGCCCCCGGCGCACGGCACGCTCGCGCTCAACCCCGATGGGACGTTCACGTACACCCCCGATGCCGACTGGAACGGCACCGACACGTTCATCTACGAACCGCGCGACGACCTGCAGGCCGGGTCGTCCGTCGTCGCGACGGTCGTTGTCGCCGCCGTGAACGACACGCCGGTCGCGGTGGCAGACACCGTGGCCGCGACCGAAGACACGCCCCTGCAGGTGGCGGCGCCCGGCGTCCTCGACAACGACGTCGACGCTGACGGCGACCCGCTCCTGGCCATCCTCACCGAGGGCGCATCGCACGGCACGGTGCAGCTGAAGTACGACGGGTCGTTCGTCTACACGCCGTCGCCCGACTACTCGGGCCCCGACACGTTCTCGTACAAGCCCAACGACGCGACGCGCAGTGGCGAGCCCGTTGTGGTCGCGATCTCGGTCGCCGCGGTCAACGATGCGCCCGAGACGCTCGACGATGTCTTCGGGATCACCGAAGACACCCTGCTCACCGTCGCGGCGCCCGGCGTATTGCGCAACGACGTCGACGTCGACTCGCCCACGCTCGTGGCCAGCCTGGTGTCGACGACCTCGCACGGCACGCTGACGTTCAACGCGGATGGGTCGTTCACCTACATGCCCGATCAGTACTGGAACGGAACCGACGTGTTCACCTATCGCACGAGCGATGGCGAGAACACGAGCGCGCTGATGACGGTCGAGGTCGTGGTCGATCCGGTCAACAACCCGCCCACGGGCGACAGCGATGGCTACGTGACGGCCGAAGACACGCCGCTCGTCGTCGCGGCGCCTGGCGTGCTGCTCAACGACCGCGACGTCGACGGCGATGCGTTGACGGCCGTCCTCGTGCGTGCGCCGTCGCACGGGACACTCGACCTCGTGGGAGGCGGGTTCACGTACACGCCTGCCGCCAACTACTCCGGGCGCGACCGCTTCGTGTATGCGCCGTCAGATGGGGTGGTCACGGCCTCGCCCGTGATCGTGAACCTGCTCGTGACGCCGGTCGACGACCCGCCAACGGGCCACGAGGAGCGATTCACGACCGAGCAGAACGTGCCGCTCAAGCAGCCGGTGTCTGGCGTGCTCGACAACGACCTCGACCCGGAGAGCCGCGCGATGATCGCGGTGCTCGATCGTGAACCGTCGCACGGCACGATCGTCTTCAACGACGACGGCAGCTTCACCTACACGCCAGACCGCGGCTTCGCGGGCGAGGACGACTTCGCGTACCGTCCGCTGGCCGGCAGCCAGGCGGGCGATCCCGTGACGGTCATCATCGACGTCGTGAGCACCGAGGTCGGGCGCGTGCTGGCCGAGGGCATGGTGGGCAACGGTTTCGACACCTGGGTCACGATGGTCAACACGGCCGACCATCCAGCCACGGTGCGCGTCGACTACCTGCTCGCGGCGGGCGCGACCATCGCCGCGGCGGTCGACGTGCCGGCGCACCGCCGCGTGACGCTGCATCCTGCCGACGCCGGCGTGACCGGTCCGTTCTCCACGCACGTCGTCGCTCCCGCCTCCGTGGCGGTCTCGCGGTCGATGACGTTCGGGACCGCGGCCCCCGGTGCGTCGCTCGAGGGGGCGCAATTGCCGTCGTCCTCGTGGTTCTTCGCTGAAGGGGCGACGCATGGGTTCGACCTGTTCTACCTGCTGGTGAACCAGGGATCCGAGGACGTCGTCGTCGACGGCACCTACCTCCTGCCCGCCGGCGGGCCCGTCACGCGCTCTTACACCGTGCCCGCGAGGGGACGCGCCACCATCTGGGCCAACACCGAGGACCCCGCGCTGGTGGCGACGGCCGTCGCGGCACGCTTCATCGCCCGCACAGGGGCCATCGTCGCCGAACGCTCGATGTACCTGAAGACGGCCGATGGGCAGTGGAAGGGCGGCCATACCGGGGCCGGACTGCCGGCGCCGGGCATCGACCGCGTTTTTGCCGAAGGCAGCACGGCCGGCACCATGGAGACCTACCTGCTGCTCGCCAACCCGTCGCCGTCCGAGGCCGTGGTGCGTGTGACGTACGTGCGCGAGGCCGGGGCGCCGGTCGCGGTCAGCCACGTGGTTCCGCCGTGGTCGCGGATCGACGCGGTGATGTCGCTCGACGCACCGGAACTCGGGCAGGTCAGCGCCGGTATCCTGGTGCACTCGACCAACGGCGTCCCGGTGGTCGCCGAACGGGTGACGTGGTGGGCGGCTGCGGGCGGCGGATGGTCAGACGGCCACGTGAGCGCCGGCAGCGCCGAGGCGAGCACGTCGTGGGCGAGTGCCGACGGAGTCGAGGCTGGCCCCGCGCGCGCCGACACGTACCTCCTGGTCGTCAACCCCGGTGAGGTCGACACGACCGTGCGGGTCACGATCCTCCCCGAAGACGGCGGCGCCACCGTGTCGCGCGACCTCGCCGTGCCCGCCATGCGCCGTGCGACGGCCGTGCTGCACGAACTCTTCCCCGAGACGGTCGGGACACGGTTCGGCTTCGTCGTCGAGAGCCTTGACGGCTGGGCCGCTCCCGTGGTGGTCGAGACGTCGCTCTACTGGACGGGGCCGATGGGCGGCTGGGCGTGCGGCATGAGCGCCACCGCGGCCCCGCTGGCCTGGCTGCGCTGAGGCGTCGCGGCCGGACGCCCCCGTCGTCCGGCCGCGAACCGGCGACCGAGGGAGGCATAGTACAATCCGAGGTTTGGCCCCTCACCTGGGGGGCCTGCCCTGGATCCCATGAGCCACGACTCGATTGCCGTCCGCGGCGCGCGCGTCCACAACCTGCGCAACATCGATGTCGACCTCCCCCGCGATCGGCTGGTGGTCGTCACCGGCCTGTCGGGGTCGGGGAAGTCGTCGCTCGCCTTCGACACCGTCTACGCCGAGGGGCAGCGCCGCTACGTCGAATCCCTGTCGGCCTACGCCCGCCAGTTCCTCGAGCAGATGGAGAAGCCAGACGTCGATCTGATCGAGGGACTCTCGCCCGCCATTGCCATCGAGCAGAAGACGACGGCGGCCAATCCGCGATCGACGGTGGGCACGGTCACCGAGATCTACGACTACCTGCGGCTGCTCTTCGCGAACATCGGCATCCCGCACTGCCCCCAGTGCGGGCGCGAGATCGCCACCCAGTCGATCGAGCGCATCGTCGACCTGGTGATGTGCTACCCGACCGACGAGAAGATTGGCGTCCTGGCACCCATCGTCCGCGGCCGCAAGGGCGAGTTCAAGAAGGAACTCCAGGCCCTGCGCACCCGCGGGTTCACCAAGGTGCGCGTCGATGGCAAGATCCTCGGGCTCGAAGACGACATCGCGCTCGATCGGCGCCGCAACCACACCATCGACGTCATCGTCGATCGCCTCGTGGTCAAGTCGGGCATCGAGCGGCGCCTGGCCGAGTCGCTCGACGTGGCGCTCACGCTGGCCGACGGCCTCGTGGTGATCGCGGGGCAACAGCAGGGCGAGCGCCTGTTTTCGCGGAAGCTCGCCTGCATCGACTGCGGCATCAGCGTCCCGGAGATGTCGCCCCGCGCGTTCTCGTTCAACTCGCCGCACGGCGCCTGCACCGAGTGCCAGGGCCTGGGCGCGACCTTCGACTTCGATCCCCGCCGCATCATCACCGACGAGAAGCTGAGCCTCGCCGGCGGTGCGGTCGACACCTGGGCCCGTGGCGACAAGGCGTCGATCGACACCGCGCTCGCCCGCCTGCACGAGGTCTTCGGCATCGACCCCGAGGTGAGCGTCGCGAAGTTGCCCAGGCGCCAGCGCGAGGTGCTCCTGTTCGGCGCGCCCAACCGGCGGCCGGCGGGGAAGACAGCGCGAGCCAAGCCCAAGGACGCGTTCGGCGACGACTTCGAGGGCCTCATCCCGAACCTCCGCCGTCGCTACGACACCGGCACGTGGAGCGAGCGCGAGGCGCTCGAGGAGTACCGCGCACTGCGGACGTGCCCGTCATGCGACGGCGCCCGCCTCAAGCCCGAAAGCCGGGGCGTGCGCGTCAAGGGACGCACGATCGGCGAGTACGTCTCGATGCCGATTGCCGAGGCGTGCGACGTGTTCGACGCCCTGCCACTGTCGCCGCGCGAGCAGTTGATCGCGGGGCGCATCCTCAAGGAAGTGCAGGATCGGCTGCGGTTCCTCCGCGACGTCGGCGTCGGGTACCTCACGATGAGCCGCAGCGCGGCCACGCTGTCGGGCGGCGAAGGCCAGCGCATCAGGCTCGCCACGCAGATCGGATCGAGCCTCACCGGCGTCCTCTACGTGCTCGACGAACCGTCGATCGGACTGCACCAGCGCGACAACCGGCGGCTGCTGACGACGCTGCGGCGCCTGCGCGATCTCGGCAACACGGTCGTCGTCGTCGAGCACGACGAAGAGACGATCCGGACCGCCGACTACGTCATCGATCTCGGCCCCGGCGCCGGCGAGCACGGCGGCGACGTGATCTTCCAGGGCCCACCGTCGGCGCTGCTGATGGGCGAGGCCCCGGCGTCGATCACCGGGCAGTACCTGCGAGGCGAGCGCACGATCGACGTGCCGGCCACGCGCCGCACCGACGACCGCGGCGTGCTGCGCATCGTCGGCGCGCGTGCCAACAACCTCGCCAACCTGACGGTCGATGTTCCCCTCGGCCGGTTCGTCGCGGTGACGGGCGTCAGCGGCTCCGGCAAGTCGACCCTCGTCAACGAGATCCTCTACCGTGCGCTGGCCCGCGAGCTGTACCGCGCCAAGGACGAACCCGGCCCGCACGATCGCATCGACGGCCTCGCGTTGATCGACAAGGTCATCGAGATCGACCAGTCGCCGATCGGACGCACGCCACGCTCGAACCCCGCCACGTACACCGGGCTGTTCTCGTTCATCCGCGACCTGTTCGCGATGGTGCCCGACGCGCGCGCGCGCGGCTACAAGCCGGGGCGGTTCTCGTTCAACGTGAAGGGCGGGCGGTGCGAGGCGTGCCAGGGCGACGGCGTCATCGCCATCGAGATGCACTTCCTGCCCAACGTCTACGTGACGTGCGAGCAGTGCAAGGGACGCCGCTACAATCGCGAAACGCTCGAGATCGAGTACCGCGGCAAGTCGATCGCCGACGTGCTCGAACTCACCGTCGACCAGGCCGTGCCGCTCATGGAGAACCTGCCGTCGATCGCCACCAAGCTGCGCACGCTGCAGCGCGTCGGCCTGGGCTACATCCGGCTGGGGCAGTCGGCGACGACGCTGTCGGGCGGCGAAGCGCAGCGCGTGAAGCTGTCGAAGGAACTGTCGCGGCGCGGCACCGGCAAGACGCTCTACATCCTCGACGAGCCGACCACCGGGCTGCACTTCGAGGATGTCCGCAAGCTGCTCGAGGTGCTCGGCCAGCTGGTCGAGCAGGGCAATACTGTGGTCGTCATCGAGCACAACCTCGACGTCGTGCTGGCGGCCGACCACCTGATCGACCTGGGGCCCGAAGGCGGGACCGGCGGCGGACGAGTGGTCGCGTCGGGGACCCCGGAGCAGGTCGCCCGGGTTGCCGGGTCGTATACCGGGGCCGTCCTGCGCGAGCACCTCGAGGCGGCCGGAGGGCGCACGAAGGACATTGGTGTGGCTTGAATGACACGGTCGCCGGATGTTTGACGTGTCCCCTGTGCCACGCCAAGCCCGTCCGTCGTAAGTTTCCGGGCTCGTCAATTGTTCGTAACATGTTGTTTTATATAGATTTATGATGTTCGTGCTGACAGACGGCCAGATGGTATGCATCTTTCTTCAGGAGGGTTGGCAAGCGGCGGCCCTTCCGTCGCGCCCTCATTGATGATTCCTCAGCGGACCCTTCGACGAGCCATCTCCTGCGCAGGCATCGGGCTCCATTCCGGCAAGAAAGTCACCTTGTCGCTCCAGCCCGCGCCCGCAGACAGTGGCATCAGATTCCGTCGGCTCGATCTCGGTGGTCTCGAGATTCCGGCCCACGTCTCCACGGTGACCAACCTCAGCTATGCGACGACCCTGGCAACGGGTGAAGCGCGGGCCGAGACGGTCGAGCACCTCCTGGCCGCCTTGATGAGCCAGGGGATCGACAACGTCGTCGTCGAGATGACGCACCCCGAAGTGCCGATCATGGACGGCTCGTCGGCGCCGTTCATCTACCTGATCCAGGAAGCGGGCGTCCGGAAGCTCTCGAACGCACGCCGCTACCTCAAGGTGCGGACGCCGGTGTCGGTGGCCACGGGTGACAAGCGCATGACCGTCTACCCGGCCGACGACTACAAGATCACCTACAGCATCAGCTTCGACCATCCGCTGCTGCGGTCGCAGTCGCGGACGGCCACGATCACCGAAGACACGTTCGCCGAGGAACTCGCGCCGGCGCGGACGTTCGGGTTCCTCAAGGAAGTCGAGATGATGCGCCAGCGCGGGCTCGCGCTCGGCGGCTCGCTCGACAACGCCGTCGTGCTCGGCGAGAGCGGCGTGCTCAACACGCTGCGCTTCGACGACGAGTTCGTGCGGCACAAGATGCTCGACTGCATCGGTGACCTCGCGCTGGTCGGCCATCCGATCATCGGCCATGTCGTTGTCGAGCGCGGCGGACACGCCCTGCACACGTCCCTGGCGGCGGCCATTGTCGCCCAGCCAGAGGCGTGGGAACTCGTGGAGCTGTCGTCTGAGCGTTCGGCGTCACCGGTCGTCGCGTCCGCGTCCGTCGGTTCGGCCGCGGTGGTTCGGTAACTCCTCGTCGTACCTCCCTCCTCCCAACCGTGGGGGTGGCCGAGTTGGTCGGCCACCCCTATTTTTTTGTACGGGTGGGCGACCGTCCCGCCGGGGCACGGCGGAACCTCCCGGCTCGGCGACCGGTTCTGAAGGGTTGCCCTACGCCGACAAGGCGCGCGGGGGCTCGACGTCGGGCGTGCCCGACGACCGGCCGAAGAACCCGGGCATCAGCGACAGGAAGACGGGAGCCAGGCTGGGATCGAAGTGGCGCCCGGTCTCGCGCGCGAAGAGCGCGGCGACGTCGTCGAGCGCCCAGCCGCGACGGTACGGACGATCCGAGGTCAGCGCGTCGAAGACGTCGGCGAGTGCGAAGATGCGTCCGCCGAGCGAGATGTCCTCGCCCCGCAGGCCGAAGGGGTATCCCGTCCCATCCCAGCGCTCGTGGTGTTGCAGCACGATCGGAATGGCAGCGGCATACTCGGCGATGGGTTCGAGGATACGGGCGCCCACCTCGGGGTGCCGCTTGACGATGGCCATTTCGTCGTGCGTCAACTGCCCGGGTTTGTCGAGGATGTGGTTCGGGATGCCGATCTTCCCGATGTCGTGCAGGAGCCCGCCGCGTCGCATCTCGGCAATCGTCGGCTCGTCGAGGCCCAGCGCCCGCGCGAGCGCCACGCCGTAGGCCGTGACGCGCTCGGAGTGCCCGGCCGTCCACGACGACTTGGCGTCGATCGTCCTCGCCAGCGCATTGAGCGTGCCGAGGTTCAGCCGCTCGAGGCGATGCACGAGGCCGGCGTTGGTGAAGGCGACGGCGACCTGCTGCACGCTCTGTTCGACGAGATCACGCTCGCCGGTGTCGAAGGGCGCTGCCTCCGCGCGTGACAGCGCGATCACGCCGGCCAGCCGCTGATCCACGCGCACGGGCACGGCGAGCACGCGTGCCTCGGGCTCGGTCATCAGCGCCTGCAGCACCGGCGGGGCGTCGAGCCGCTGCGAGGCCGTCCATTCGCGGATCGCGGCGAAATCGGCGTCCCTGATCGCGCCGCGCGGTGTGGCCAGGCTCGTGCTCTGATCACGCGTCCGCCACACCGTCGACGTGGCGGTGCCGTCGTCGTCGATGACGATGCAGGCCACGGCCGTCGAGGGCACGATGCGCGCCAGGTTCGAAACCACCGTGGTCGCGATGTGCTGCGTGTCGAGCGACGACAACACGGCGCGGTCGATGGCCGAGCGGCCTTCGAGCGTGTCGAACGACTGCCGCAGGGCCGATCGCATCGCGTCGAAGGCCTGCGCCAGATCCTGGAACTCGTCGCCACTGTCGATCGCGATGGGGGTCGAGAAGTCGCGGGCGGCCAGCCGCTGCGTGCCTTCGCGCAGCTCGTGCAGCGGCACGAGCTGCCGCCTGACCTGGACCAGGCTCAGCAGGCTCACGACGCCGACGGTGAAGATGACGATGAGGCTGAACTGCCAGAGGAATCCGCGCACCGGTGCGTAGACCTCGTCCTGTCGCCGTCCGACGGCCACGGTCCAGTGCCGGATCCCGTAGAGTGCCGCGAGTGGCGGCTTGAAGTACGCCCCCAGCCACTGGCCGTCGTCGTCCCACGACAGGAGGCCCGTCATCTCGCTCGGGATGTCGGGCCAGATCCTGCCCTCGATGTCACCGTAGACCACGTGGCCGCGGTCGTCGGCCACCAGCGCCCGCGAGGTCTGCGACAGCGTCTGCTCGATGGCGTCGACGAGCAGGTGATCGCCACGGAGGCGGCCTGCGATGATCGTCTGCCCGTCGTGCGAGGCCAGCACGCCCATCCAGAGGTGCCTGGGCGGTCCCTCGGTCTGCAGCAGCACGGGCTCGCCGGTCCGGAGCAGCTTCGGCTGGCCCGGTGCCAGGGGCTCCCAGGCGCGATCGCCTCCCACCAGCTGTGCGCCGTCGAGCGACAGGACGACGACGGCGTCGATCATCGCGTCGGGTGCCGCCGACAACTCGAGCGTTGGCCGGGCCGCGATGTCGCGCACCTCGCGCGCGGCGTGCTGCAGGCGCCCGACCACGTCGAGCGCGAGCCGCTTGACCTCTTCGCGCAGTTGGGCCTTGGCCTGCTGCTCGAGCTGCGCACGCACCTCGCGCCAGGTCACGACCGCGAGGGCACTGACGGGCACGACCGCCGAGACGAGGAACAGCACGAGAAAGCGTCGGCCGACGCGAGTCGTGAGCGAGGACGACGAGCTGAGGCGCGGCATGCGTCAGAAGTTCGAGGCGAGGCCGATGAACCCGCCATTGCTGGCGCGGATGATGTCGTCGTGACTGGTCTTGGCGGTCAGCGGGGGCACGCTCTCGCCGTCGCGGCCCTTGCTGTAGAGGTCGAAGTCGGCGTTGATCGGCACGAGGTTCCGGTCCTTGCGCGCCTGTCCGCGCGCGCCGCCCCCGCCGCCGGAGTTGCCTCCGCCTGAGTTTCCGCCGCCGCCGGAGTTACCGCCTCCCGAGTTGCCACCGCCGGAGTCGCCACCGCCATTGCCCTGGCCGCCGGTCGGCGTCGGCGTCGGCGCCGGGCCCTGTCCCCAGGTCGAGGTCATGTTGACCGAGCCGTCGAGCGGCAGGTACTCGTACGGGTTCCCCCACGGGTCGCGCCGCCAGTCTTCATCGACCTCGGCGAGGCTGGCCGGCAGGCGTCCGTTGATGACCTGAAAGACCGAGATCTCCTTGCCGATCCCGTTGATGTCGCCAATCGCCCTGGCGACGCGCGCCGCGTAGAGGGCCTCTGTGTACTGCGGATACGCCATGGCGGCGATCACGCCGATCAGGGCCACCACGATGAGGATTTCCACGAGGGTGAAGCCGCGCCGGTGAGTCGTGCCCGACAACGATTCGGCCCCGGGCACCAGGCGCAAGGGCGCATGGTGTGGTCCCGACGCGGCGTCGGGCAACAGGGCGCGCGCGACCGCGACCTGGCGCGTGGCCGTGGCCAGGGCATCGGTCAGGACCGACGCCTGGCGTGCGGTGCTCGCCTGGGCGAGCGCGGCCTCGGCCTGTTCGAGGGCCGCCCGGCAGGCGGCGTCACGACGCTCGAGGGTCGCCAGGGCCGACGAGAGCAGCGTCGCCTCGGTCTTGAGGTAGTCGCCGTCTCTCAGCACCACGGGCCCGCGGAAGTTGCCATCGGCCATCTGCTGGAACACGCGCCGAAACCTGACCAGGGGACCTGCCACCTTGTGCGTCGTCACCGTCAGGTGCACGGCCGAGATCAGCACGATGGCCACCAGCGTGGGCCAGACGAGGGCGTGGAGCAGCAGGAACGTCGAGGCCGTTGCCGCCGTGTCCTGGCCGGGAGGCCGCGTGAGCAGGACCCAGGTCGGCTTCGAGAACAGGACGAACGCGACGCCCAGCAGCGACGCCGTCAGGTATGAGAGGTTGGTGAGGATGAACCGTGCCTGGAACCCCTCGACGATCTGGACTGAACGCCAGCCACCGCGCCGGTTGGGGCCGGGCGGCGAAGACCGTGGTGTCGCGGGGAGGTCCGGGGGGCGAACGTCTTCCACGAAGGGAGAATCGGCACGGTCGTGGCGATTCTGAGCCCCGGTACCTCACGACACGCCCCCGGTGTGCGTTCGCCACGCGCCGGAGGAACCTGCTGGCCTTGAATCGATTAGTCGGCCTAGCCAGAATCGACTATCCGGCGACGACGAGGTCGCGGACCATCACTTCTGAGCCACAGGTTTCGAACCAGTCGATGCCTTCGCTGACGAGGTCGAACCGGAGCTGGTAGCGGCCTGGCGACGCCGGAAGCGGCACCTCGATGGCGACGTCGGCGCGGTCGCCGCTCTCGATCGTGTGGGGCAGCCAGGCCCGCGCGTGATCCATCGCGATCACCGAGCCGTCGCTGGCCGCCAGCTGGGCGCCGAGCCGCACCAGGCGGCGCCCGTGCGGCATGGTGGCCTTGAAGGGGCGCTGCGACAGGTTGCGGATGCGTGTCGTCAGCTGCGCGACCTCGCCGGCCCGTCCGACGATCGGGGCGCCGCGCGGCACGTCGCGCAACTCGATCCGCGCCCGCGGGGTGGCGCCGGGGATCGCGTTGCCGAGGCCGGTCTGGTCCCAGATCTGGTGACGGATCCGGTCGTGGTCGTCGCTGCCGGGGGCAAAACGGCGCGAGAAGCTGTCTTCGGGATGGTCGGTGATTTCCCAGCAGAGCCGATCGACGCCGATCTCGGCGGCCAGCGCCCGGGCACGTGCCATCTCGCGGTCGTTGTCGTTCCAGGTGAAGAGGATGTAGCGCCAGTTGATGAATGGCAGCTCGAGCCCGTTGCGGCGCTTCTCGTCAACGGCCGCCCGCAGGTTCGCGAGGGCCTTGTCGAAGTTTCCGCGCTGGCGGTAGCGCACGTAGGCGTCCTGCGATGCGCCATCGATCGAGAACGTGACCTCGTCGATGCCCGAGCGCACGAGCCGCCGCACCCTGGCGTCGTCGAGGGCCAGGCCGTTGGTGCTCGAGTACAGGTAGATGTGCGGGAACGTCGTCTTGATGTATTCGCACATCTCGACGGCGCGCTTGTGCAGGAAGGCTTCGCCGTAGTTGAAGAAATCGACGCGTCCCAGCGACGGCCCCGCCTCGTCGATCACCCGCGTGAAGAGGTCGAAGTCGAGCATGCCCGCCTGCCGGGTGCGCGTGATGCCCGTCTCGGGCGCGCAGCACGACTGGAAGCACGAGATGTTGCAGGCGGCCGTGCACTCGACGTAGAGGCGCGGTGGCCGATCCGACGTCGGTAACGGACGCTGCGGGATCGGTGCGCCGTCTTCGAGCGGGAGCTTCAGCGGGCAGTCGCCGCAGAACGACGAGCCGCCGTTCCTGATGTCGTCGCGCAGTTGACGAATGGTCGGCCCCTGCCAGATGTCGGCGATCGACTCGCGCCTGGCGTCACCGAGGACGCGCTTCGCGTACGGGTCTGAGCAGCCGCAGACGACGCGGCCGTCGCACAGCAGGATGAGCGTCGACCAGGGCCACGAGCAGGTGAAGCGCGTGGCGAGGTAGTTCTGGGCCATGCCGGGCTATGTGGCGCTGGGCGAGTCGAGGGCGCTCTTCTTCGCGATGTCGCGCACGACGGCCGCGAGGCGCTCGTTCTCGTAGGTGACCGTGTTGAGGAAGAGGCTCTCGACGAAATAGGCGCGACGCTCGTCCTCGTCCATCTGGTCGACGACGTGGTTCAGTTCGCGCATCATGTCCTCGAACGTGCGATCGAGGTCCTTCTTGACCGTCACTTCCTCGAACAGGGTCTCGAGGAGGGTCATCAGGTCGCCGTCGAGCAGCAATTCGGCGTTCGTGGTCGTTCTAATCGTTCGCATGAGCGCCCCCGAAGCTGTCGATGGCGGCCTGCTCGGTCGCATGCACCTCAATGAAGTTCTGCGCGCCCGTCATGGTCAGCATCGTCTCGACGCGCCGCTGCACGCCCGCGAGTTTCAACGCGCCCCCGTCGGGGCTGATCTGCCGGTACAGGTCCATCAGGCAGCCGATGGTCGCCGAGTCGATGTAGCCGACCTCCGAGAGGTCGATGATGATCCGCCGGTCTCCGCCCGCGATCAGGCCGTTGACGGTGGTCGAGAAATCCGAGAGGAGGGGGTACATCATCCGCGATTCCTTCACGCGAACGATGGCGATGCCGTGCTGTCGGTCGGTCGAGAGGTTCATTCCTGGGCTCCGGGCGTCAGGCGGGTGGCAGGGATGGCGAGCACGCGACGGCCACCCGGGACGCTCTCCTGAAGACGCTGAATCTGCCGCACGAGTTCGAGGCGGCCTCGGTTGATGCGCGATTTCACCGTGCCCTCGGGCAGGTCGAGCCGTTCGGCGATCTCCTGGTAGGCCATCCCGCGGATGTCGCGCAGGAGCACGGCCGAGCGCAGGGTCGGGGGGAGCGATTCGAGGGCCTTGCGCAGGATGAGGCGCTGGTCGCTGAACTCGAGCGCGTGGTACGGGCCCGTTTCGCGCGAGATCGGCGACAAATCGCCGGCATCGACGTCGCGGTCGATCGTCTCGCGCTCCTTGCGGACGCTCCGGTAGTGGTCGATGCACAGGTTCCGGCTGACGCTGATGAGCCAGGTCTGGAAGTTGGCCCGCCGGTCGAACGTGTGCAGCGACTTGAAAATCTTCAGGAAGATGTCCTGCGTCAGGTCCTCGGCCTCGTCGTGCTTGCCGACGAACTTGTAGGCGACGTTGAACACCTTGCGCCAGTGCTGCCTGACGATGTCGGCCCACGCGAGCTGATCGCCGGCCAGGCATCGCTCGATGAGTTCGTCGATGGCGGTCGGGGGCGTGCCGGTGGGGTAGGTGGACATGTCGGCGGGCGCAGTGGCGAAGGCGCGATGATATCGGTCGATCCGGGAGCAGGTCAAACAGGGCTGGCGGGCGGCGGGCCGAGGCGCGCGAACGGCACGGGCGGGGCTGTGGACGGCGCGCCCGCGCAGGCGGTCACCCGGCCCGGCCCCGCGGGCGACGAGGCGGCTGGTCCGATACAATACGCGGCCGTGACTGGATTCGTGTATGCCCCCGCGGGGGACCCTTCGTCGGCCGCTCCCCAGGGTCACCCGCCGCATCGCGGCGACACCCTGGCCTGCGACGGCGTCTCGCTGGCCGCGATCGCCGCGGCCGTCGGCACGCCCTGCTACGTCTACTCGAGCGGCACGCTCGACCAGCGCGTACGATCGCTGCAGGCGGCCCTCGGGACCACGCCGGCGGCCATCCACTACGCGCTCAAGGCCAATTCCACGCTCGCCGTCATCCGCCACCTGCGTGCGCTCGGCGTCAGGGGCGATGCCAACTCGATCGGCGAGATCGAGGTGGCGCTGCGCGCCGGGTTCATTCCCGATGAGCTGGTCTTCACGGGCGTGGGGAAGTCGCGCGACGAGCTCGAGCGCGCGATCGGCCTCGGCGTCGGCGTGATCAACGCCGAGTCGCCCGGCGAACTGGCCCGGATCGACGAGGTCGCC
>JAEUQQ010000753.1 GCA_016789685.1 Acidobacteriota bacterium
CTGTTCGTGACGCTGGGCTTCCTGGGCATCGGTGCCGGCCTGCGGTCGCGGGCATTCGGCGCGATCGTGTTCGGCGCATTCTTCGGGGGCTTGCCGCTGGCCCTCGCCGCCGGTGTGCTGCGACGCACCGACTTCAGGACCCTGGTGCTCATCGCCGCAGTGACGCTCGTGATCGGCATCTACAAGGGACGACAGAAGGCGTGGCGCGAGGTGGTGCGGGGCAGCGGCGCGCGTGGAGGCGGGAGCGGCTGGGTGATGGGATCGTTCGGCGAACGATCCTCGGGCTCGGGCAGCAGCTCGTCAGACGGGTTCGGAGGCGGCAGTTCCGGAGGCGGCGGCGCCAGCGGACGCTGGTGACCGGCACGCCCCACGATCAGAAGAGGCCGGCGCTCCCTGACCCGTACTGCTTCAGGTAGCGCTTCACGCTCGTCTTCTTCGCGGTGTTGGCGCTGCTCATGTAGCGGATGGTTCCGTAGACGGGGCGCTGCGGGGCCCACGGGCGGTCGTAGCGGCCGAGCACCCAGAAGATCCCGCTGTAGGAGTTCGGATCGCGGCCGTCGAGCGCGTGGCGGTTGTTGAGCTCGATCATCACGGCGAGGGCCTCGCGTGGTGACGAGGTCCACTCGAGGATCTTCTTGCCCCACAGCATGCGCAGGTAGTTGTGGATGATCCCCTCGCGCACCAGTTGCCGTTGCGCCGCGTTCCACAGGGGATCGTGCGTGCCGGCGCGCGCGAACTGATCGAGCGTGTAGAGGTACTCACGCTCGTCTGACGCATGCGCGTCGAGCGTCTTCTGCGCCCACTCGGGCAGTGACTCGTAGCGATCGTAGTCGTGCGGGCGATGGTGGCAGGTCACGAATCCGAGCTCACGCCAGGTGATCGCCTCGTCGAGGAACGACTCGGCGGCAGGCGACACGTTCCACCAGCCTTCGCGCTTGCCGCCGCCCTTCGCCGAGAGGCGGCGGGTGGTCCAGCCTTCGCGCCGCATCAGTTCGCTGAAGACCTCGTGGATCGCGATGTGCCCGAAGTGCAGGTACGGCGAGAGGCCGCTGGCGACCTGCTCGTCGGGCGTACCGCGCTCGTCCTTGTAGCGGGCCAGACGGGTCGTGAGGAACACGTCGAGCACGCGCGACGCTGCGCGCGCGCCGCCCTGCAGGGCGACCGGCGCGACGCTGTGATCGATCGCCACCTGCGCCGCCCGGGCAGCAGGCGAGGCGTCGTCGGCCGGCGAGATCGCCCAGCGCTGCGCAATCGCCGGATCGAGACGCGCACCGGCGAGTCCCTCGGAATCGAGGAAGGGTTCCGGGTCGGGGAAGTCGGCGAAATGGGGCCGCAGGTGCTTGTGCAGGAACGCGCGGAAGGCAAACGCCGTGGTGAAGGCGCGATCGGTGGCCGCAAGCGGCATGAGGCCGTTGGCATCGACCGCCTCGAGCCGCACCCGGAGTGACGACGCCGCCGACGCGATCATCCTGGGGAGGAAGGAGGCCGGAAAATCGTCGGTGACGACGACCGCGGCGCGTGCCGCAAGGGCCTCGAGCAGGCCGCGTCCGGCGCCGTGCTCGGGCTCGACGTAGTCCACGTAGACGATGCCGGCGGCGGCACACGCCGCACGGTTGTCAGCCATCCCCTGGAGCACGAAGGTGTGATGGCGGTCGTTGGCCCACGGGTAGCCCGCCCGCAGCGACTCGAAGACGACGAGCGGCTTGCCGAGCGCGCGGGCATGCTCGATGGCGCGATCGAGTGCGAAGTTCCAGGTGGTCCGCCGGAAGGCGACCATCCAGTAGAGGACGTAATCGGCGTCCGCGCGCAGCGGGGCGTCATTGCAGGCACGGATGCGGACACTCGGAACGGGCACGCTACACCTCTGGCACCTGTGTGAGACGCCGCTGTCACCCGTGGCGTCGCCATCCGCGGACGCCGGCCGTCGTCTCGTGAGGACGCTCGGGGCGAGACCCGCTGGATTGGGCCGTATTTGCGCCGATCCGGCGTCGGCACGCCCCTTGATACCACTCGCTGCGGGTCGCGCCAGACCAACGGATCGCGTAAACAACTCAGGCAGGCGCTGGCACACCACGCGTTCCGTCGTTCGACAATCTCGTGTGGGCGGTTTGCGCGCGACCCTCTTGTTGAGCACCCCCTCACGGCCGGAGCGTCCCGGGGTATCGCCGGACGTTCTACGCCGTGATCTTCACCACCGCCACCGTGATGTCATCGGCCGCCATGCGGTCGCCGCGAAACGACGCCTCGGTGGTCAGCACGTGATCGACGATCTGTCTCGCCGTGTGATCGCGCACCTCGACCGCTGCGCGGAGGATGCGCTCGGTCCCGAAGTCTTCGTCTGAGGCGTTCGTCGATTCCGACACGCCATCCGTACAGAACACGAACACGTCACCCGCCTCGAACGGCACGACAACCTCGTCGTACTCGCTGCCGTCGAGCGCGCCCAGTGGGATGCCGGGTACCACGACAGGCCCCGCCTCGCCGCCAGAGATCCGCAACGGATAGGGCAACCCGGAGTTCGACACCGTCACGACACGTCGCTTGAGGTCGAAGGCGGCGTAGCACAAGGTGCAGAACGACGGCTCGAGCTGGCGTTCGCGCAGGATGGTGTTCATCACGCCGAGCACCTGCGCCGGGGTCGTGTTGACGCGCGTATACCGCCGCCTGAACGTGCGCGATCGCACGAGCTCGCCGGCCATCGCGGAGTAGAGCGCGGCGGGCACGCCCTTGCCCGACACGTCGCCCACGGCGATCACCAGCGTGTGCGACTCGGGGAGCAGGAAGTCGTAGAAGTCGCCGGCCAGTTCGCGCGCCGGCTCGAAACGCGCCGACACGTCGATGCCGCGCATGCGCCTGGGCAGGGCCGTCGGCAGCAGCGCCGTCTGCACGCGGCGAGCGAACCTGACCTCGGTTTCGAGCCGTTTTTCGTTGGCCGACACGGCCTGGTAGAGGCGCGCGTTCTCGATCGCGACCGCGGCCTGGCTCGCCAGCAACTCGAGGATCTCGACGTCGCGCTTGGTGAAGGCGTCGTGCTCGGGACTTTCAAGATCAAACACGCCGACACAGCGGTCCTTGAGCAGCATCGGAATCGCCAGCTCCGATCGCACGTCGTCCACGACCCTGATGTAGCGTGGATCCACGGTGACGTCGGGCACGTTGACCGGCGTCTTGTGCAACGCCGCATAGCCGACCAGGCCGTCGCCGACCTTGACCTTGGGCAGCCTGACACGTGCTCCGTACTGCAGGCCGAACGCCATCACGAGTTCCTGCTGGCGTTCATCGAGCAGCAGCACGCCGAACGTGCGGTACGAGATGACGCGCTTGACGAGTTGCGCGAGGCGCTCGAGCAGCAGGTCGAGGTCGAGGATCGACGCCATGTCGCGCCCGATCTCGGCCAGCGTCTCGAACGTGTCGGCGTCGCGCTTCTCGCGCTCGAACAACCGGGCGTTCTCGAGCGCCACCGCCACGTGCACCCCGAACTGGCGCACGATCTCGCCATCGTCGTCGTCGTACAGGCCGGGCTGCGAGCTGAGGATGTTGAGCGCGCCGATGGGCCGGCTCTTGTAGAGCAGCGGCACCACCACCTCTGATGCCATCCCGGGCACGATCGCGACATAACGCGGATCGTGCTGGAGGTCGTTGGCGACGACCACCTCGCCATCGGCGACCGCCGTGCCGACGAGGCCTTCGCCGACGCCGAGGCGGACCGACGAGGGGCGGTCGGCGGGGTACCCCACGCTGTAGGCGATCCGGAGGGACTTCGTGCGCTGGTCGAGGAGGTAGACCGAGAACGCATCGAACTCGACGAGGCGCCGAATCAGGTCGGGGATACGCGCCAGCAGGGCGTCGAGATCGAGCACCTGCGTGACCTGGCGCCCCAGGTCGAACAGCGTCGCCAACCGCTGGCGGTCGGTGGCGCGCACCGGCGGCGTCGCCGGCGCGGAGATCGGGTCTGACATCGCGGACTATACTGACACACCGTTGGAACGCCCCGTGCCGCCGATGCGCGCACGCTGCCGGAGTCTGCCCATGCGTCTCACCCGAACCTGCCTGCTGGTCGTGATCGCCTCCGCCCTGGCCTCGTCGCCGGCGCTCGCCGCGTCGAAAGCCCCCGTCCGTGCCGAGCACGGCATGGTCGGCTCCACCGAGGCCAACGCCAGCCAGGCCGGCGTCGCCATCCTGCAGCAGGGCGGCAACGCCATCGACGCCGCGGTCGCCGTTGGCTTTGCCCTGGCGGTCACGCACCCGTCGGCCGGGAACCTCGGCGGTGGCGGCCTGATGGTCATCCGCTTCGCCGACGGCCGGACAACATCGATCGACTACCGCGAGGTGGCGCCCGCCAGGGCGTTCCGCGACATGTACCTCGATGCAGCGGGCAACGTGGTGCCCGAGCGCAGCCTCGTCGGCCCGCTGGCAGCCGGCGTCCCGGGCTCGGTCGCCGGCCTCGCCTACGTGCACAAGAAGTACGGCAAGTTGCCGTGGAAGGACGTCGTCGCCCCCGCAATCGCGCTGGCCGAGAACGGTGTGGTGCTGACTGACGCCATGGCCAACTCCCTGCGGGCCGCGCAGAAGCTGCTCGGCCGCTTCCCGGAGTCGACGCGCATCTTCCTCAACGGGGGCGCGCTGTTCTCGCGCGGCGATCGCCTCGTCCAGCCCGATCTGGCCAGGACGCTGCGGGCGATCGCCGAGCACGGGGCCGACGGTTTCTACAAGGGGCCGGTGGCCGACTTGATCGTCGCCGAGATGCAGCGCACGGGCGGCCTGATCTCGAAGGACGACCTGGCGGCATACACGCCGGTCGAGCGCGAGACGGTGAGGGGCACGTATCGCGGGCACGACATCATCTCGATGCCTCCGGTGAGTTCCGGCGGGATCGCGCTCATCCAGACGCTCAACATCCTCGAGGGTTTCGCCCTCGGGACGTTTGGCGCCCACTCGTCGAAGAGCGTCCATCACATCGCCGAGGCGACCAGGCGCGTGTACGCCGACCGGTCGGAGTGGCTGGGCGATCCGTCGTTCTTCAAGGTGCCGATGAGCGGGCTCACCTCGAAGAAATACGCCGAGGCCCTGCGGGCGACGATCGATCCGCAGCACGCCACGCTTTCGACTGCGGTCAAGCCGGGCGCTCCGCGCCAGTACGAGTCGGACCAGACGACGCACTACTCGGTGATCGACGCCGAGGGAATCGCGGTGTCGACGACCACGACCATCAACGGCGGGTACGGGAACGGACAGACGGTGACGGGGGCCGGGTTCCTGCTCAACAACGAGATGGATGACTTCAGCGCGAAGCCGGGTGTGCCCAACATGTTCGGCGTCATCGGCGGCGTGGCCAACGAGGTGCAGCCGGGCAAGCGGATGCTCAGCTCGATGACACCGACCATCATCGCGAAGGATGGCAAACCGTTCCTCGTGGTCGGCTCGCCCGGTGGTTCGCGGATCATCACGACGGTGTTGCAGGTCGTGCTCAACGTGATCGACTACGGCATGGACGTGCAGGAGGCGGTCGATGCGCCGCGCTTCCACCATCAGTGGCTGCCCGACGAACTGCGCATCGAACGGCGAGGCTTCCCCGTCGACGTCGTCAAGGCACTCGAGGCACTGGGCCACAAGGTGACGGCGCAGGGCGACATGGGCGACGTGCACGCCATCTGGGTCAACCCGAAGACGGGCATGCGTTATGGAGCGTCAGACCCGCGGCTCGACGGGCGAACGATCGGCTACTAGGGCACGTCCACGCGTGTCATCCCATCGGGTCGAGTCCGACCGATGGGCAAACGACGGAGGGTGGTCGGGGGCCGCGCAGGCAGCGCAGCAGGAGGCGGGGTGTTCGCAGGTGCCGGCGCCTGGGACGGGCCGGCCCCGCGATGCTATTTCTCGGCAGGCCCGAGGGCGAATGTCATCCGCCCATCGACGACCACGTGACCGTTGACCCTGGCCGCGCCGCGCAGCGCTCCCATCCGCGAGCGCAGGCGCTCGACGTGGGCCTCGATGACCACCTCATCCCCGGCGTGAACGGGGCGACGGAATCGCACTTTCTCGATTCCCATGAAGAAGATCAGCTTGTCGCGGTTCTCTGGCTTGGCGAGGATCAGGATGGCGCCGACCTGCGCGATGGCCTCGGTGAGAATCGTGTAGGGCAACATCGGTCGCTGGCCGGGCTGCGCGAACAGGTGCGGCTCGTTGTGTGTCACCATTTTGACACCCACGATGCGGGTGTCGGGCTCGAACTCGGTGACGCGGTCGACGAGCAGGAACGGGTAGCGGTGCGGGAGGATGCGCTCGATGGCCGTGTGGTCGAGCGGCAGGGTCAGGGTCTCGGGCATGCGACCAGCGATCATACGCGATCGTCGGGCCTGGCGCCCTTGTAGAAGGCCTTCCCGAGCCGCTTGTGGTAGGCGGTGAACTCCCCGTCGCCGTCGTCTTCGGCGATGGCCTTCCGCACCTGGTGCAGTTTGGCATCGAGGTCATCGACGACCGACAGGACGATGGCTTCGACGGTGATCGGCTCGACCGGCGATCCCTTGTCGCGGGTGCCGTGGTGCGAGGCGACCATGTGCTCGATCTGCGAGCGCGTGGCCGGCGCGAGCGACGACAGTCCGTGCGCGGCCTCGCGCACCATCATGAGGCCGAGGGCGATGTGTCCGACGAGATTGCCATCGCGTGAGTAGCTCGGCGCACGGTCGTAGTCGATCTCCTGCACCTTGCCGATGTCGTGGAGCACGGCGCCCGCGATGAGCAGGTCGCGGTCGGCGCCGTAGGCGGGCGCGATTGCGAGGGTGACGCTGATGATGCTGAGCACGTGCTCGAGCAGGCCGCCGCGGTAGGCGTGGTGTACCGTTTGTGCGGCGGGCCAGATGCGGAGGCGTTCGCCGTGGTCGGCGATCAGGCGTGCGAGCAGCGCGCGGATGCCGGGGTCGGTGACGCTGGCAATGTGCGCCTCGAGGTCGCGCCACATCTCGTCGAGCGGACGCGGTGCGACGGGGATCAGATCCTCTTCGTTGAAGCCGACGGCGCGATCCTGGTCGGGGTTGACACGGCGGATGCGGTAGATCGTCAACTCCAGCACGCCTTGATACGGCTTGCAGGCGCCCTCGACTTTGACGAAGTCCTGCTCGTCGAACTCGTCGCGCACACGCGCGACGTCGTCGAAGACCTTGGCCTTGACCGAGCCGGTGCGGTCCTGCAGCGTGAGAATCAGGAAGGGGTCGCCGTTGCGGGTCGTCCGTTCCTCCTTGCGCGCGCAGAGATAGAACCCCTGCCCCGTCGCCCCTTCCTGCAACTGCGCCACCTTCGTCAACATCCCGTGACCATACCAGAATCCCTGGGATTGGGGTGGGATTGGGGTCAGACCCTCATCATCTGCAGGCGTCACGACGCAACCACGCGGAGGCGCGCATCCAGGCGCCGGGCGAAGCGGTTGCGGCATGACGGCCGCAAGTGCCGTTCCGGTCAGCACATGCTGGTGCGCACGAGGCGTGTATGCGGCGGCAGGGCTGCGGCTGCCGTCAGCGATCCGCGCAACCGCTGCACGGGAGTCACGTCACCCGCAGTTGGCGAAAACTGGTAGTTGTGACCCGAATTCCTGCCAAATCGGGTCAGACCCCAATTCGCGCAAATTCGCGCGCAGGTCGCATCAGGGCGGAGGGATTTCAGTGGCGGTTGGGGACGATGGTCATGCCGGTGAGGATGATGGCGATGGCGAGGGCGATGCGGAGGTTGAAGGGTTCGCCGAGGACGAGGCTACCGAGCGCGACGGCGATGATTGGGTTGACGTAGGCGTAGAGCGACACCAGCGACACCGGCAGGTGCGCCAGGGCGTAGATGTAGGCGCCGAACCCCGCGAGGCCGCCGACAAACGCCAGGTAGAGCACCGCCGACGCCGACCGGGCCGTGAAGTGCAGGGCACTCCATTCGCCGGCGACGGTCGCACCGAGCGTCATCCAGATGCCGCCCCACAGCATCTGCAGCGCCGCCGTGGTCATGGGCGGCACGCCCCCCTGGAGCCGCTTGCCGTACGACGATCCCACTGACCACCCGGCGCACGCCACCTGCAGGGCCAGCACGCCCGCGAGGAAGCGCCAGCTCAAGCCGCCGCCGTGCAGCAGGATGTCGGGCCCGACCAGCACCAGGATGCCCAGGAAGGCGACCGATAGCCCGATCCCGTGGCGAAGCGTGACGCGGTCGCCGCCGGGAAACAGGGACTCGATGCCCACCATCCAGAACGGGGTCGTCGCCAGGATCACCGCCGTGAGGCCGCTGGGAACGTACTGCTCGGCCCAGACGACCCCGCCATTGCCCAGCATCAGCATCAGGAAGCCGAGCACGATGAACGGCCGCCACTGCGTGAGCGGCGGCAGTCGTTCGCCGCGCAGGCGCAGCCACGCGATCAGCACGCTGCCGGCAATCAGGTAACGGATGCCGCCGATGAGGAGCGGCGGCATGGTCTCGAGCGCGATCTTGATGGCGAGATACGTGGTGCCCCAGATGACGCAGATCGCCATCCACGCCACATAGGCCAGTCGCGGTGCTCCACGGGATCCTGCCACTCACCCCCCTGACGCCCGACTCGGCATGCGGAATCCGCCTCCGACGCCTGGGCCAGGCGGGGAGTGTGCCGGCACCGGGGAGGGAGCCTGGCAGCGCGTGCTCGCGTCAGGGTACTCCGGCGGCCGCACGCGTGTCGTGCGCAGGGCGCGGCGCCCGCGTGCGCCGATGAGCTGGCGCCACCGCGCACGCTTCGGCGTCGGCGCGCGACGCGCCAGCCGCCTCGATCACCTGGACGCAGTTGCGGCCGGCACGCTTCGCGGCGTACAGCGCCGCATCGGCACGCGCGATGACGGCCGTCTCGTCGAGTTCCTCGCTCGCCGCGCTCGTCACGCCCATGCTCGCCGTGACGTGTTGCGTGTGCTCGCCGATGAGCAACGGGGTCTGTTCGAGTGTCTTGCGCAGTGTCTCGGCCACGCCGCGCGCGGCGGCGAGCCCGGTGTCTGGCAACAGGATGAGGAATTCCTCGCCGCCGTACCGCGCCTTGAGATCCGAAGCGCGGAGGGTGGTGCGCAACACCTGTCCCACCTGCGCCAGGACGGCGTCGCCTGCCAGGTGCCCGCGACGATCGTTGACGCGCTTGAAGTGATCGAGGTCGAGCATGATCACCGACACGTCGCTGCCCGATCGCTGCGCGCGGCGCAGCTCCACGTGCAAGGTCTCGATGGCGTGCGCACGGTTGCAGCACCCGGTGAGCGCATCGCGCAGGCTGTGCTCGCGAATCTCGCGCACCATGTCGACGTTCTTGGCGCCGATGGCGAGCAGCGCGGCGGCCGCCGCCTGCCGCTGGCGGCCTTCGATCGACAGGGGATTCCCCTCGACCCAGACGCCGAAGACGCCGACGACCAGGCCACCGACGATCATCGGGAAGCACTCGTGACCGCCATGACGATGCGCGCCCTCGCCACCGTCGGCGCGGTCGTGCAAGTGCTCGTACGCGGCCACCGCCGCCGCATGGAGCTCGTCGGCCATGAGCGCCCGCCCCGTGGCGCTGGCGTGCCCGAGTTCATGCCACTCGCCGGCGGCCGTCCGGAGCAGCACCCAGGCGTCGCGGCCCCCGCTGACGTTGACCAGGTGAGCCTGGGTGGCCTCGCGCAGGGCGTGGAAGTCGAGCGCGTTGGCAGTGGCATGCCCGAACGCCACGAGGCGTTCGAGATCGCGTGCCCGCTCACCGGCCGCAGCCAGCGTGGCCGCCACGGCGCGCCCTTCGAGCGTCACGAGGTGACGCTTGCGCTGCTGGTGCAGCATCAGCGCCGAGAGCAGGACCACGGCCGCAGGCAACATGGCCGTGCCCGTCTGGAGTTCGAGGTCGCGAATATAGACGAAGAATCGCTGGAGGGGCTCGGACACGAGCACCAGCAGGGCAAGACCGAGGCCTACCACGAGCACGGCGTCGTGCTTGAAGCGTTCGGCGATCAGGCGAGCGATGGTCACGGCGGGGAGCCTGGCCTTGGGGGCACGGTGACCTCACGAACAGCGAACGGGGAGCTGCCGAAAGGTGCTGCATCGGCACGGCCCCCTTCGGAGCCGTGCCGACGTAGAACGCGTGTGTCAGTTGGAGCCGAGCCGGTCCTTCTTGGCGATCATCTGCGCGACGACGTTCTTCACGGCGATGTCGACCGCCTCGCCGAGGATGGTCTCGCGGAAGTCGGACGAACCCATCTGGACTTCGCCACCCAGACCGCCGCCCCACTTCCCGCCACCGCCGCCGAGCAGCAGGCCGCTGCGCTTCGACTGGCCCTCGCCCTTGGCGCTCAGCATGATCTCGCTGGTCGACGTGTCGATCATCCGCACCGTCAAGGCCACGGTGGCGATGCCCTTCGACGTGCCCACCTTGGCGCCGCCGAGGAACCCACCGCCCCAGCCGCCGCCACCGACCTTCATGCCCTTGTTCTCGGTGCCGAACTTCGTGATCGATCCGGTGATCAGGTACCGGACGCCCTGGATCTTCCCGAGCTTGGCAATCGTCGCTGCCGAGGGATCGGCTCGGTCGCTGTTGGCGAGGTTCTGCTCGCTCATGACCGCCTCGAGCTTCTTGCGCTCGAAGATGCGGAACGAGCCATCGTCGATCAGCGCATCGACAATGAGGTCGGCCACGCCCTTGCCGATGTCCCAATCACCTTCCCACCACTTGGTCACCGCGCCGAAGTCGAGGTCGAGCACGGCGACACCCGGGCGCTTCGCTTGCGCGTCGAGGGGGGCTACCGCGAAAAGCGCCGCGAGCGCAGCTGCCGCGGCATAGATGGGAAACGTCCACTTACGCATGTCGAGCCCTCCGTAAGGCCGCACCGGTTGACGTCCAACAGTCCTGGTGCCTGCTGGTATATCGGCGCTGTCGATTATAGAGTGTAGTCGCGCCGGCGATCGTGACAGATTGCAGGCGCGCGCGCGCCCCCAGGCACCCTTCCGGATGGACACACACAGCCCGCCGCTCGCCTGGTTTCACGCGTTCTTCACCGGAGCGCAACAGGGACTCTTCGTCGGTACCCTCTCGCGAACATCTGCCGAGACCCTCGCCGCCAACCCGTTCCTCAAGTTGATACTCGGGCATTCGCCAGAGGAGCCAGACGCCGCCTGCCGGCCGTTCACGCCCGACCGCTTCACCGACCCCAGGGCGCGCGACACCCTGATCGACACGCTCGAACGCGACGGCGCCGTCAGGGAACAGCTCTTCAGGCTCAGGCGCGCCGACGGCTCGCTGTTCTGGGCCGAAGTCACCGGCCACGCCGAACCGTCGCCCGACGGCCTCGCGTTCTTCGCCATCGTCCGCGACGTCACCGAGCGCAAGCGCCGCGACGATCAGTCGCGCGAGCTGTACCACCAGTTGCTGCAGGCCGAGAAGCTCGCCGCCCTCGGCACCACCATCTCGGGCGTGGCGCACGAACTCAACAACCCGCTCGCCACCATCCTCACGTCGGCCGAGCGCCTCGCGCGCAAACCGATGGAGCCAGAGCTCGGGCGCGCCTTCGAGACCATCCTCGGCGAGGCCGAACGCGCCGCGAAGATCGTCCGCAACCTCCTCACCTTCGCCCGCAAGCGTCACACCACGCGCACGATGGTCGATCTCAACCAGGTCGTCCGCGACACGCTCGCGCTCAGGGTGTACGAACAGCGCCTGGCCAACATCGGCGTCATCGACGCGCTCGCCGCCGGGCTGCCCGCCGTCTTCGCCGATCCGCACCAGCTTCAGCAGGTGCTCCTCAACCTGATGATCAACGCCGAACAGGCGATGATCGGCGCCAACGGGCGTGGCCTGCTCGTCCTGCGATCGTGGCAGGATGCCGACCGCGACATCGTCGTCCTCGAACTCAACGACGACGGGCCGGGTGTCGCTGAAGACGCGATGCCGCGGATCTTCGACCCGTTCTTCACGACAAAGGAAGTAGGCCAGGGCACCGGACTCGGCCTGACCGTGGCGTACGCCATCGTGCAGGAACACGGCGGACGCATCCGCGTGCAGTCGTCGCCGGGGCACGGCGCGTCGTTCTTCCTCGAGTTGCCGACGGCGGGCAGCGGCGTGCGGGCGCCCG
>JAEUQQ010000052.1 GCA_016789685.1 Acidobacteriota bacterium
AACCCGTTTCTGGTGGCGACCAGCCCGGCCGCGCTGCAGCCCGGCGGCGGGCTCGCGCCGGAGTGGCTACAATCGCGCATGCACCTGTTCCGACCTGTGGTGGCCGCCACCGCGTTCGCGCTCGTTGCGGGATGGCCGCAGGTGCGAGCCGCGCAGGACGCCGCCGCGCAGGCGACACCGCAACGTCCCACGTTCAGGAGCGGCGTCGCCACCGTGCGCGTCGATGTCTCGGTGACGGGCCGAAAGGGCGCCGTCGTGGACGGTCTGTCGGCCGCCGATTTCATCCTCGAAGAAGACGGCGTCGCCCAGACGATCGACACCTGCCAGTTCATCGCGCTGACGGGCGAGCGCCTCACGGATCGCGAGGAATCCCTCGAGATCCGGTCGCCCGAACATGCCGAGGCCGAGGCGGCCCGCGACGACGTGCGGCTGTTTGCGCTGTTCCTCGACGACTACCACATCGACAAGTTGCCGCAGATCACCCTGCCGCTGCGGCGCGGCCTCACCGAGTTCATCGATCTGCTCGGCCCCAACGACCTCATCGCGACGGCCGACCCCCTGACGCCGATGAGTGCGCTCGAACTCACGCGCGATCGGTTCGACCTGAAGGAGACGGTGCGGAAGTTCGAGGGCCGGCAAGGCGAGTTGTTCCCGGTGAGGAGTGCGCTCGAGGAGGCGCAGCTCGAGTCGCGGAACTGGCGGCGCCTGCGGGCCGAGGTGACGCTGTCGGCACTGGCCGGCCTGGTCGTCAAGATGGGCAGCCTCCGCGAGGGGCGCAAGTCGATCGTGTTCGTCAGCCAGGGCCCGCCGACGTTCTTCGGGCGTCTCGACGGCGATATCGACCACCGCATGCAGGATGTGTTCGAGGCGGCGAACCGTGGCAATGTGACGATCCATGTTGTCGATCCGCGCGGCCTCGGGACCGAAGGGCGCGGCGGGTCGCGCGACACGCTGTACCGGCTCGCGGCCGAGACCGGTGGCCGGGCCATCGTGAACACCAACAACTTCGTCAACGGCCTGCACGACGTGGTCGCCGACGCGAGCGCGTACTACCTGCTGGGATACACGCCGATGCGCACGGCGCCAGACGGGAAGTTCCGGAAGATCAAGGTCGACGTCAGGCGGCCCGGCGTCGAGGTGCTCGCGCGCAAGGGCTACTGGGCCCCGACCGCGGCGGAATCCGTCGCCGCAGACACGGCGGCGAGCCGGCCCGAGGTGCCGGGTGTCGTCGGTGCGCTCGCCGGCCTCGCGCTGTCGAAGACGCCTCGCGCGATCGACACGTGGATTGGGCTCGAGGACCCCGGCGGCGCTGCGACGGTGGCGGTAACCTGGGACCGGCGCACGCGCGCCCTCGACCTGCGCGAGGTGGTCGCGGTCGAGGTCGAGGCGCTGCCGGTCGAGGACGGGCCGCCGATGGCGCCCGCCCAGACCATCGTGCGCAGTGACGCGCCTGAAGGTCAGGCGGTCGCGCGCGTGCCCTGGCCGGCCGAGGGCGGACGGCTCCGCCTCACGGCACGTGACGAAGGGGGCGAGGTGGTCGACCGGTGGATCGAACGCGTGCCTGGCAAGGCAGAGCCCTTGCTGTCGTTCGACGACATCCGGTTCTACCGGGCCCTGACGCCCCTGGCGCTTCGGGCGCTGCGCGATGCGGCGCGCCCCGTGCCAACGGCGGCACGCAGCTTCCGCCGGACCGACCGCGTGCTCGTCGACCTCGTCGCGCGCCCGGCCGATGGCGTCGAACTGGAACTGGAACTGCTGGACAGCACCGGCGAGCGGTTGCTCGCGTTCCCGGTGGGGCCCGCCGTGGCCGACGCGGCGACCAGGGCGCGCGTCGAGGTGCCGGTCGCGAGTCTCGGACTCGGTCGGTACGTCCTCCGCGCCCGCGGCAGGCGCGGTGAGGTCCAGGCCGAGCGCCTGGCGGCGTTCGACGTCGTGCGTTAGCGACGAGAAGCGGCGGCACCTCCGGTCACGTGGCGCGCGCGGTTGTCTGCCAACGCGTGCGACGTGACCGGGCCGGGTGCTTTGAACGCGGGACTACTAGCGCGCGGTGAGGAAGTCGAGCGTGAGATGCCCCAGGGCCCGCATGCCGACGGGCAGCGCGCCCTCGTCGGCCTCGAACAGGGGCGAGTGGTTTGCCGCGGCCGTGCGCCAGTCCTGCGACGGCGGTGTCACCCCGAGGAAGAAGAACAGTCCCGGCACACGCTGCTGGAAGTACGAGAAGTCTTCGGACGTCGTCGTCGGCGGGATGATGCTGACGCGGTCCTTGCCCGCGACGCGTGCCAGCGTCGGGGCCATCTGCTCGGTCAGGCCGGGGTCGTTGACCGTGACGGGGTAGCCCGGCTCGATGACGAACTCCGCGGTCGCGCCGGCCGCGGCAGCGATCTGTTCCGCCGTGCGTTTCGCGCGCGCGTGCACGTCCTTCTTCACGGCTTCGTCGAAGGTGCGGATCGTGCCCTCGAGGTCGACCGTGTCGGGAACGATGTTGCTCCTGACGCCACCCTGGAAGCGTCCGACCGTCACGATCACCGGTGCGCGAGTGATGTCGACCTGCCGGCTGACGATGGTCTGGAGGCCGAGCACGATCTGCGAAGCCACGACGATAGGATCGACGCCCGCCCACGGTGCGGCGCCGTGTGTCTGCTTGCCGCGGA
>JAEUQQ010000055.1 GCA_016789685.1 Acidobacteriota bacterium
GCGGCCGTTCTGTTCGATGACGCACGCCGGCGCACGTCCGGACGTGGCGGCGTTGTGCGGCCGCGTCCCGGTCGCGACCGGGCAACGACGACGAGGCTGCGGTAGACTGCGCACGCCTCAGGCGGCGCATGCGATGCGCAAGGAGTGACTCATGAGCGACACCCCTGGATCCGGTCCGTTCCCTGGCATGTCTTTCCCCCCTCCTCCGCCACCGCCCGGCGGGGGCAGCCTGCGGACGGGTCCCGCGTGGGAAGGTGACGGCGCGCCGGTCGAGAAGTTCATCGCGACCGCACGCGCGCTGGTGACCGATCCGAACGGCTTCTTCCCGCGCCTGCGCCTCAGCGGCGGCCTGCAGAACCCGATCATCTATCTCGCCATCGGTCTGGCGATCGCCGGGCTTGCCTCGGCGGTCTACTCGTTCGTCACCCCGAGCAGTTTCATGGGGAACTTCGGGGCGATGTCGAGCGGCGGCGTGATGATGGTGGTGATGTATCCCGTGATGGGCATCGTCGGCTCGTTCATCGGTGCCGGCCTGTTCCACCTGGTGCTGTCACTGCTCGGCGGGGTCAAGCAGCCCTTCGAGGCCACCTATCGAGTGGTGGCCTACGTCATGGGCACGACGTCGCTCTTCAGCCTGGTCCCGATCTGTGGCGGGTTCATCGGCGGCATCTACGCCATCTACCTCTACATCGTCGGCCTCGCCAACGCGCACGAGTGCGACACCACCAAGGCGGCCATCGCCGTCCTGGCGCCGGTCGCCATCTGTTGCGCCCTGTGGGCGCTGGCGGCGCTGGTCTTCGGCGTCGCGCTGGCAGGGCTGTTCGGCGCAGCCGCCTCGATGCAATGACCGTGTCCCTGCGGCGACTCGAACGCGGGGCGATCGACCACGAGCTGATCTGGTCGTCGATCGCGTTCGTGTCGCTGGCGGGGTTCTGGTTGTACACGCGGCTGCCGGACGCGGAACCGCTCATCTGCCCGTTTCACGCCCTCACCGGCTGGCCCTGCGTCACCTGCGGGGGAACGCGCGCGACGATGGCGTTGATGCGCGGCGCGGTCTCCGAAGCGTTCCGCTGGAATCCGCTCGTGGCCCTGGCAGGCCTCGCCAGCGTGCCATACCTCGCCTACGCCGTCACGGTGGTTGCGTTCGGCCTCCCGCGTGTGCACGTGCAGCTTGGGTCGCGCGACTGGACCTGGATTCGTGTCTCGACCGTGGCCGCCGTCGCGGCCACGTGGACCTTCCTCGTCATCGACGGGCGCTGAGCGTCGACCGATGCAGCAGCCCTCCCTGTTTGGCGCCGACGCGGCGGCGCCACCCGACGTGTCGGCGCGCCCGGATGCCGCGGGGCGTCTCGCACAGGAACACGCGTCAGCCCGCGATCTCGCCGCGCGTCTGCCACCGCTGCTCAAGTGCGGCACGAGTTCGTGGAGCTTCCCGGGGTGGGCGGGTATCGTCTACGGCCGCGAGGCCACGCAGGCGCACCTCTCGCGACACGGCCTCGCGGAATACGCCCGCCACCCGCTGCTGACGACCGTTGGCATCGATCGCAGCTACTACGCGCCGATTCCGGTCGACGACCTTCGCGCCTACGCCGGGCAGCTCCCACCGCGATTCCCCTGCTGCGCGAAGGCCCCGGCGTCGGTGACGTCGCTCGTCGTGCCCGGGGGACGCCGCGACGCGCCCGAGCCGAACCCGCACTTCCTCTCGCCCGAACGTTTCGCCGTCGAGATGCTGGAGCCGTTCGCCGTGGCGTTCGCCGACCACTGCGGCCCGTTCATCGTCGAGTGCGCGCCGACCCCGCGGGGCTTCCCCGCCGATCCCCACGCCTTCGCCGAGCGCCTCGACCGCTTCCTCGCCCCCCTGCCGCGCGAATGGCAGTTTGCCGTCGAACTGCGCGATCCGCGCCTGCTGACGGCCGAGTACGCGCGTGTGCTCGAACGGCACCGCGCGGGTCACGTGTACAACGCGTGGAGCGCCATGCCGACGCCCGGCGCGCAGGCGCAGACGCTCGACCCGGCACGACTGGCGTTCGTGGTCGTGCGGCTCCTGCTCAAGCCGGGAACGTGGTACGAGGACGCGCGCGACGCGTTCAAGCCTTTCAACCGCCTGGTGGAACCCGACGCGGGGATGCGCGACGAGGTCACCGACATCGTGGTGCGCGCCGTGGCGCGTGCGCAGCCGGCCTGGCTGCTCGTCAACAACAAGGCAGAGGGCTCGGCGCCCCTGACCATTCGTGCGCTCGCCGAGCGCATCGCGGCTGACACCGGCAACACGCCGGGCCGCGTGGAGTAGGTACAGATGTCGCGTCAGGATTTCGTTCGTTCGCTCCTGTGCGTCGCTGGCGCGTGCGCGGGCCTGGCCGCGCCGGCATGGGCCGAGACGCACATCCGGATCATGCCGCCGGCCCGCGCGACGTTTGCGGTGGGCCAGCAGTTCGACCTCCGCGTCGAAGCGACATCGACCACCGCGACGGCACCCACCGGGCTGCGCGTCACGGTCGATGGCACCGACGTGACGGCCAGGAACGTGGCGCCGGCTCCCGGCGTCACCGGGCCAACGGCCGGTCCGTCGCACACCGCCAACGTGCTCGTGCGGGCGTACAGCTTCACGCGCCCGGGCGCACACGTCATCCGCGCGACCACCGACGATGGCGCGAGCGCCGAGGTGACGATCGACGTCGGCAGGTGGCAGGTGTCGCAGGCCGGCGTCCCCCGCGCGAAGAACATCATCTTCTTCCTGGGCGATGGCATGGGCATCGCGCATCGGACGGCCGCGCGCCTGCTCGCGCATGGCGTGACCGAAGGCCGGGCCAACGGTGCGCTGGCGATGGACACGATGCCCGTCACCGGGCAGGTGATGACCCCGTCGCTCAACGCCGTCGTGACCGACTCCGCGCCCGGGATGTCTGCGTACTCGACCGGGAACAAGGCCAACAACAACCAGGAGGGTGTCTTCCCCGACAACACCGAGGACGAGTTCGACAACCCGCGCGTCGAATACATCGGGGCGTTCCTGAGGCGGATGCGCGGGCCGGGCTTCAACGTCGGCCTGGTCACGACGGCCGACCTCACCGACGCCACGCCGGCCGCCAACGCCGTGCACACCGCGCAGCGCGAGGCGAGTGCCGAGATCGCGGCGCGCTACTTCGACGAGCGGGCACAGAACGGCCTCACGGTGCTGATGGGCGGCGGACGCCGTCACTTCGAGCCGGTGTCGACGGCGACGTCGCGCAAGGATGGGCGCACCCTGACGACCGAGTTCAGGCAGGCCGGGTTCCAGGTGGTCAAGACTCGCGCTGAACTGCTGGCCCTCTCGCAGGCGAGTCCGGCCCCAAAGGCCCTGCTGGGCCTCTTCCATCCGAGCCACATGTCGGTGGCGTTCGACAAGGTGGGCGCCGCGCGCTACAGCGACGAACTCGCGCAACCGCGTTACGCCGACCTGCGCGATCAGCCCATGCTCGATGAAATGGCGCGCGCGGCGATTGCCACGCTCTCGGCATCGTCACCCAGGGGGTTCTACCTGCTCGTCGAAGGCGCCTCGATCGACAAGCGGGCGCACGCCGCCGACTCGGAGCGCACGATCTGGGACACCATCGAGTTCGATCGGGCCGTCCAGGTGGCGCTCGACTTCGCGCAGACGACCAACAGCGATCGCGATCCCTCGAATGACACGCTCGTGATCGTCACGGCCGACCACGAGTGTGGTGGCTTGTCGATCGTGGGCGTCGGCAACGAGCGCTACGCGCCTGAGGCAACTGGACGGGCGACACGCGACTATGTCGCGGTGTTCCGGTATCGTCCCGGCCAGGCGCAGCTGCTCAACTTCTTCACCAACTACGAGCGCGCGGCCGACGGCTACCCTGCCGACCCCGATCCCTCGCGGAAGCTGCTGTTGAACTGGGCGGCCGCCCCCGATCGCTTCGAGAACTGGCTCTCGAACCGGCTCATGCTCGACCCCGCAGTGTCGCGGGCCGAGGAGCGCGACGGCGTGTCGCGCCGCGTCGCGGTGGCCAACGTCCTGCGCGACGGCAGCGCGCCCAACAGCGACAACAAGTCGGTCGAGGGCCAGGCCGTGCCGGGGTTCCTGGTCGAAGGCGTGATCGAGAACGGCAAGGACTCGTGCACCGAGGCTGAGGGCTGCGCTGGCGACACGTCATCGGTCGGGCATCCCTTCTCGGGGCACACCGCGACCGACGTGGTGTTGTCGGCGTTTGGCCCGGGGGCCTGGCAGTTCACCGGTACCTACGAGAACACTGCGGTCTTCCTGAAGATGCTCCGCGCGACCACCGGCGACTGGACGCTGCCGGGCCTGGCGCCCCGGCAGACGGCGCCCGCGCGCCGCTAGCGCGCCTGCGCGGTCGCGCGGATGTCGTCCCGCAGCTGCCGGGCTGCGGTGCCCCGGTCGCCGTCGAGTTCGACGTAGCGATCCAGCGCCGATAGCGCGCCTCGGGCATCGCCCGTCGCGAGGCGCGCATAGGCCAGATACAGCCAGGCCTCGACCGCGCTGCTCGCCTGCTCGCCGGTCGTGGCGCGCGTGAGCCAGCGCCTGGCCTCTGCGGTATGGCCGGCCTTCAGGGCGCTGATGCCGCCGAAGTACTGCACCGCCGCCAGCTCGCGTTCGGGGCCATCGAGGGCGGTGAACAGGGTGAACGCACGGCCGTGGTCGCCCTGCACGTAGGCGCGCAGGGCACCAGACAGGGCTGGCGAGATCGCGTCCGGTTGCCCGGCACTTCGCACCGTGAGGGAAAGGACCGGCGGCGCATCGAACACCACGAGGGCCTTGAGCGCGTCGGCCACGCTGGTCCGGGCTGGCGTGGTGGCAGCGGCGGGCGGCGCGGGGGCTGGCGTCACCGGTGCCGGTGCGGGCGCCTCGGTCACCGGCGCGACCGTCACGGGCCCCGGCGTCTGCGGGAGCACGACGTCAGCCGATGGGGCCGGCGTGTTCTCAGCCGAGGCCAGTTGGGCGGGCGCCTCGGCCGGCGCCTGCGCCAGCCGCACGATGGTGGCCAGGCCGATGACGGCCAACAGCGATGCGGCCATCGCAAACGACTGCGTCTGCCACCAGGCCACCCGGCGCTGGGCCGGCTCGGCCAGCACGCGTCGCGCGGCCTGGAGGGTCGCGATCGCGTTGAAGCAGGTCGAGCAGTCGAACATGTGCTGTTCGACCCGCGTCATATCGGCGTCGGCCAGCGTTCCAGCGACATACGCCTCGATATCGTCGTTTCGTAGCTCGTTGCAGGTCATCCGTGGCCTCACCTGTCAACAGAGTGGAGCTGCGCCGTCGAACGTGACAGCGCGGTCACCCGCTCGACCAGCTTCCTGACAGCGCGCGACTTCCTGGTGCGCACCACCTCTGACGAGACGCCGAGAGCCTCGGCGATGACGCCCGGCTTGGCGCCCTCGACCAGCGTCCGCATCAGGATGGTGCGGTCGATCGGTTCCAGCCGGCTGATTTCGCGCCTGACCAGCCTCATCCGTTCCTCGTCGTCGAAATCGATCGCCGGGGCCGCCACGTGGAGGTCGTCGTGGACCTCGGTGAAGGCCGGCTCGGCACTGCGCTGGCGGATGTGGTTGTTTGCCAGGTTCCGCGCCACGCCGTGCACGAACGCGCCGAGGCTCGAGGCCGTCCGCAACTGCCCCTTCCGCACCCCGGCCACCACCGCCAGCAACGTGTCCTGCGTGAGCTCCTCGGCGGCATCGCGCTGACCGACACGTGCGAGCATCATGACGAACACGCGGCGCCTGAAGTGCTCGACGAGTTCGTGTTCGGCCGCGGCATCGCCGGCCAGCACACGCTCGACCGTGGCCACCTGCCACTCGAGGTCGATCGGGGTCGCCGCCATTCAGAGGCCGAACCGATCCGCGTTCCACTGCAGGCCCAGCGCCTCGGGAGGCGCCATGTATCCGAGCAGGGCCGATGCTGCGACGACCGCCGGGCTGGCGAGGTAGCCTTCGCCGCCCACGCCCATGCGGTTCTGCCAGTTCCGGTTGAACGTCGTGATGGCGCGCTGCCCCGGCGAGAGCGCGTCGGGGCCCTGGCCGAAGCACGGACCACACCACGAGGGACGAATCTCGGCGCCCGCGTCCCTCAGCACGCCGGCCACCGAGCGCCCGCCGAGCCGTGGATCAGCGGATTCGATCGCGCGCGCGACGCCCCCCGACCCGGGAAACACCAGGAACGGCACGGTGGCCCGGGCGCCAGCGCCGGCCGCATCGAGTACGAGGGCGGCCTGCAGCAGGTCGTCGTAGCCGCCGTTGGTGCACGAGCCGATCATGGCGCGGTCGAACGTGAGCCGCTCGCGGGCGATGACCGCCGCCTCGAACGCATTCCCGGGGCTGAAGGGCCTGGCGATCATCGGGGTGACGTCGCCCAGATCGAGGGCCTCGTCGATCGCGTACTCGGCCTGCTCGCCCGCCGCGAACGCCGGGTATGGCAACGCGCCGTGTGATCGCGCCTCGAACCACGCCGTGGTCACGTCGTCTGGCGCGAAGATGCCGTTGAGCGCCTCGGCCTCGGCCATCATGTTGGCGATGGTGTTGCGGTACGGCATGGGCAGTTGCCCGTTGACGTCCACGAGTTCGACCGACATACCCTGCGCCTGCGCGGCGCCCCAGCGCCGGAGCAGCTCGAGGACAATGTCCTTGCCCGAGACCCACGGCTGCAGGCGTCCGGTGAATCGCACGCGCCGCTGCCGCGCGACCGTGAGGTAGATGTACCCGGTCGACCACCCGAAGCCGAGCGTGGTCGACCCGACCCCGATGCCCACGGCACCGAACGCGCCATAGGCCCGGCTGTGCGAGTCGGCCCCCGGGATGAAGAACCCCGGTTTCACCAGGCCCTGTTCGGGGAAGTAGAAATGGAAGATGCCGTCGCCGGGACGCGCGTAGCGTGGCGCGCCAAGGCCATGCCGCGCGGCAAAGGCCTCGCCGAGCGCCACCTGCGACGCGTCACCCGCCTGCCCCGTGAACACGAAGTGATCGTTGGCGATCGCCGCCTGCTGCGGGCGAATCACGTCGCCGCCCGTGATCTGGTTGAACGTGTGAATGGCAAACGGCGCCGTCCCGTCAGACGCGGGCAGCAGATCGGCGTAGACGCGGATCGTCGATCCTGGCCGCACGTCGGCGTCCCTGTCGACCCGATGCGCCCAGAGCACCTGTTGCGTCGAGGTGAGGTAGCGCGCCGTGTCGGTGTCGGGAAACGCGATGACCGGCGGCGTGCGTGCGGCGCGTCCCACCTCGCGCCGGCCCATCGCGACGATGCCTCCGCTGCGGCGCATCTCGTCTTCGCGCGGCGCCAGGGGCAACGGGGCGTAGTCGCGCGCCTGCGTCACGTTGCGCAGCGCACGTGTCGCGGGATCGAACGTGAAGGCGTCGCCATCGGCCGCATCGGCAACCGCCTCGGGGCATCGCACCACGTGCAAGCCGAGGTTCAGGGCGTTGCGCCTGAAGATGTCGCCCATGTTGGCGCCGCAGATCACCACCAGGTCGCGGCCGGCCTCTTCGGCGATCGCCTTGAGGCCGGCGGGACTCATCTCGCGCGACGACCCGATGGCAAACCGCTCGCCCGCGACGAGAAACGTGTCGCCGGCGTGGACCCGCGCACGGAACCCGGGCATGAGGTAGCGGAACGCTCCCGCCTTCCAGCGCTCGTCGAGCGTCTCGAGGCTCTCTGACACGCAGTCGGCGGCCGGGGTGATCTGGTCGGTGTCGATCGCGTCGCGTTTGAACCCGGGTCGCGCGGGATCCCAGAAGATCAATGCGCGACCCGTGATCGTTCTGGTTTCGCACGGGGTCAGCGACAGCCCCGTCGCGCGCGCGTCGAGATCTGCGGCCGTGCGGCCTGGAAGGAACTCGGCCATCAGGATCAGGAGCCTCCAAGGCGCCGCAGCTCAGCCGCGGACGCCGTCACCGGACGATTATGCCGCATCGCGAGCGGCCGTCGTGCCTCGTGCGCACGACGTCGACTCGACCTCGGCCGTCATGTCGAACGCGCGACGCCAGGGCCGCGCCGCATCGTACAATCGCCGGATGCCCGCCCCGCCGCCATCGTCGTCAGGCCGCCTGCGCGGATTCTCGCGCGGTGCCTTCCGCGCGGAACTGCCGGGCCTCTTCCGCCTGGCGGGCCCCGTCGTCGTCGCCGAACTCGGCTGGATGTCGATGGGGCTGGTCGACACGATCATGGTCGGGCCGCTGGGGCCCGACGCCATAGGCGCCACCGGCCTCGGCGGCACCGTGCTCATGGCCGTCGCGATCTTCGGGATGGGTGTGCTGCTGGGCCTCGACACCCTGGTATCGCAGGCTTTTGGCGCTGGCGACACCGAGACCTGCCGTCGGTGGCTGGCGCACGGCCTCGCACTGGCCGCCCTCCTGACGCCGCCCATGCTCGGCGTGCTGTGGGTGATCGACGTCCGCATGGACGTGGCCGGGCTGCACCCCTCGGTCGAGGCGCTGACACGGCCCTATCTGGGCGCCGTGGCGTGGAGCCTGCCACCGCTGCTCGCCTACTCCTCGTGTCGGCGATACCTGCAGGGCATCGGGATCGTGCGGCCGATCACGTTTGCGCTCGTCTCGGCCAACCTGGTCAACGTGGTCGTCAACTGGGTGCTCATCTACGGGCACTTCGGCCTGCCGGCCCTGGGCGTGCGCGGCGCCGCCTGGGCGACCGTGCTGTCGCGTGTCTACATGCTCGTCGTGCTGGCCGGGGCCATCGTGCTGCACGCGCGCGCCGACGCCCTCGTGCGGGCGTGGCGCGCCGGCATCGAACGCGCCTGGCTGGGCCGCCTCATGGCGCTCGGCCTGCCGGCCGCCGCGCAAATCACGCTCGAGGTGGGTGTCTTCGCGGCCGCGACCACGCTTGCCGGGCAACTCGATCCGGTGGCGCTGGCGTCGCACCAGATTGCCCTCAATGTGATCAGCTTCCTCTTCATGGTGCCGCTCGGGATCGCCTCGAGCGCCGCCGTGCGCGTGGGCCATGCCGTTGGCCGGCGCGATGCCGACGGGGCCGGCCGCGCCGGCTGGAGCGCGATTGCCTTGACGCTCGCCTTCATGTCGGGGTCGGCGCTCGTGCTCTGGACGATGCCCGCGACGCTCATCCGCGCGTTCACCAGCGATGCCGCCGTGCTGGCCCTAGCGTCGCGCCTGCTGGCGCTCGCGGCGCTCTTCCAGCTCTTCGACGGTCTGCAGGTCGTGACGACGGGCAGCCTGCGGGGGCTCGGCGACACGCGCACCCCGGTGCTGTGGAACATCCTCGGGCACTGGGTGCTGGGCCTGCCGATCGCTTGGTGGCTGTGCTTCCCGATGCAGTGGGGCGTGGTCGGATTGTGGGTGGGGCTTGCGACGGGCCTGACCTGGTGCGGCGTCATCCTGCTCGTGGTCTGGCATCGCAGGAGCCGCGCCCTCGACTTCACGCACGGCGGCGGTGTCACACCGCTCGAGCTGCGGCCAGTGGCAATGCCCTGACGCGTCGGCGCCGCGCAGGCCGCCACACGATCGGCGCTACGGCGCTCCGACGTGCTGCGACCCGCTGCGTGCACGCGTCTGCTCGAGGAATCTCGGCTCCGCCCACAACGTGAAATACGGAATCGCCAGCGCGGCGACGACGGCCGCCACGCCGAAGGCGGCTTCGAAGCTGAAGCGCTCGACGACCCAGCCGAGCGAGATCGAACCGGTGCCGATGCCGGTGTCGAACGCGGCAATGATCGACCCGTAGGCCGCAGCGCGCCGGTTCGACTCGACGTGCGACATGACGAACGCGGCGATGGCCGGGAACGCCGAGCCGAATCCGGCAGCAAACGCGGCGGCCGCCAGGCCGAACGTCAGGCGCGAGTGCGCCACCGTCAGCAGCGCGTAGCCCGTCACGATCAGCGCGAAACAGGGGATCAGGACGCGACGGTGGCCCAGCCGGTCGGTCCAGCGGCCCACGAACGGACGCGTGAGGACAATGACGACCGCCAGCACCGTGAAGAAGATCCCACGCGGATGCACGCCCCTCGCCTCGGCAAACAGTGCCACGAAGCTCGTAATGCCGCCGTAGCCGAACGCGTACAGGAAGCAGGTCAGCGCCAGGAGCGTCACCCGCCAGTCGATGACGCCCTGTTCCCAGGTCGCGCGCAGCGAGCGCGGGCGGTTGGGCCGCTCGGCGCGGTCGTCAGGCAGGCGCCAGGCGATCACGGCCATCGCGGCGTTGAGGATGCCGATCGAGAGGCACAGCCAGAGCCACGACCCGCGCGAGAAGAGCCAGAGGCCAATCGATGGCGCGAACGCCGTCGCGAACGTCGTCGAGAGGCCCCAGTAGCCGATGCCCTCGGCGCGCCGGTCCGGTGGGAGCATGTCGGTCACGTACGCGCCCGACGCCGACAGCAGGCCCGACCAGAAGAACCCGTGCACCAGGACGAGTGCCAGCAGCCAGGGAATGGACGTGATCGCCGCGTAGAGCGCCGAGCACCCGAGGATGGCCAGGCTCGACGTCAGCAGCGTCCGTCGTCGCCCGAACCGGTCGGCCAGCGCGCCGGTGAAGGGCGCCGAACACGCCGAGGCGTAGGTCAGGAAGCCCAGGAACAACCCGGCGGCGACGTTGCCGCCGCCGAGTTGCAGGATGCGGTACGGCGCCGTCGGCAGCAGCTGGAACGCCGACAGGAACACCGTGAACGTGAAGCCGCACATCAGGAAGAAGCGCGGCGTGAACAGTCGTGGCGGCAACGTGCTACTTCTTCGACGCCTCGTCGAATGCCTTGCCCAGGTTGCCGGCGAGGCTGAAATTCGGGTTATTGGGCACGGGCGAGGTGTAGTCGGCGAATCGCGCACCCAGCGAGCCCTTGACGAACTCGTCGCGCGGCGTGCCCTTCTTCACCGCGTCGTGCGCTGCGGTCAGCAAGGCTTGCAGGTACGCGCTGAACTCGAGCAGGTCGGCCGACGCGCCCGTCACCGTCCCCGCGTTCCCATGGCCGAAGATGTACAGCGTGTCGCGGTCGTGGGCCTTGACGACGAGTTCGAGCAGGCTGGCCCAGTTCGCGATCGACGCGCCGCTCGGCACGTCGACGAACCCGTGCATGCGGTTGAACATCAGGTCGCCCATGTGCACGACGTTGGCCTGTTCGAAGGTCACGACCGAGTCGCCGCTCGTGTGGCCCGGGCCGTAGTACTTGAGCGCGACGGTTTCGTCGCCGATGCGTTCCGACCAGGTGGACGAGTAGGTCGCATCGGGATACGTAGGCACCGGGGCGGGCGGCGCGCCGGCCGCGGGCGGGGACGCGGCGGCGGTCTTGCGCTGCAGGGCCGCGGAGTTCTCGTGTGCGACGATGCGGGCTGCTGCGGCCCGCAGCACGCCGTTGCCCGACGTGTGGTCGCCGTGATGGTGCGTGTTGACGACCAGGTCGATGGTCCGGGCCGTGCGGGCCCGCACGCCATCGAGGCAGACCTTGGCCGTGTCGGCGTACTGCGAGTCGACGATGACCAGGCCGTCACGGGCCTGCAGGATGCCGATCGTCCCGCCGCGCAGCGAGAACGCGCTGACGCCTCGGCGCAACTCGACGATGGTCGGCGCAGCCGGCTGGGCGAGCAGGCGGTGGTCGACGAGCAGGGCGTAGAGGGCGGCCGACGAAGACGTGGCCACGAACTGGCGTCGTGAGAGGGTCATGGGCTCCTCCGGAGCGGGTGCAGGACCAGCAAGTATAATCACGGGATGCGTGAGTCCGACCTGGGGTATTGGAATGGCCGCCCGCGTCGCCGTGTCATTGCCAGCCTGCTGCTGGTGTGCGCGCTGTCGCCCGTGGCCGCGGATGAGGCGGTTGACCGTGCTACGGCGTGGAAGATCCGCCAGGAGGCCCAGGAACGCTCCCAGATCATGGAGTCGCTCCACGTCCTGACCGACGTCTACGGGCCGCGGCTGACCGGTTCGCCGCAACTCGAGGCGGCCAGCCGGTGGGTCGCCGACCAATTGACCCGCTGGGGCCTCGTCAACGCGGCGCTCGAACCCTGGACCTTCGGGCATCCGGGGTGGCAGAACGAGCGCTTCTCGGCGCACATCACGGCGCCGGTGACCGACGCGCTCGTGGGCGAGGTCCTGGCCTGGACGCCCTCGACCAACGGCGTCGCCACCGGACGCGTCGTGCAGATCGTCCCGCCCGAGCGGCCGACGCAGGAGGAGCTGACGGCGTTCCTTGCCGCAGCCGTCGGCACCGTCGCCGGCAAGATGGTGCTGGTGGGCAACCCACAGACGGTGCCGGTACAGTTCAATCCCAGCCCCAAGCGCCGCGAAGAAAGCGACCTCCGCAGCCAGTTCGACCCGGTGAACCCTGCCCCGTCGCCGTTTGCCGCCATGGCCAATCAGTCGCCGGCACCGGCCGGCGGCCCGCGACGCCTCACCGCGCAGCAGGTCGGTGAGCAACTCGACGCGTGGCTGGTCGCCCAGCAGGCGCTGGTGCGCCTCAACGATGCGGGCCGCGAGCACGGCCAGATCCGCGCCTTCAACAATCGCACCTTCGATGTCACGAAGGCCCTGCCGACGGTCGTGTTGCGCAACGAGGACTTCGGGCGGATCAGCCGCCTGGTCGCCCACAAGCGCGACGTCACGCTCGAGATCGCCATCACGAACCGCGTCTTCCCTGTGGGCACGACCGCGTACAACGTCGTGGCCGAGATTCCCGGGACTGACAAGGCGGCCGAGGTCGTGATGCTGGGCGGTCACATCGATTCGTGGCACGCGGCGACCGGCGCGACCGACAACGCGATTGGCGTGGCGACGATGATGGAAGCGGTCCGCATCATCAAGGCGTTGGGGCTCACGCCCCGCCGCACGATTCGCGTGGCGTTCTGGGGCGGCGAGGAGCAGGGG